>CBDUNQ010000307.1:0-3768 GCA_965368625.1 uncultured Gammaproteobacteria bacterium | reverse complement strand
CATTGATCTCGTTGATGATGCGCCGCGATACATGATCGAGAAATTCATAGGGCAGGTGCGCCCAGCGCGCCGTCATGAAGTCGATGGTTTCCACAGCGCGTAGTGCGACCACGTAATCGTAGCGGCGACCATCGCCGGTGACGCCAACGGATTTCACCGGCAGGAACACGGCGAAGGCCTGGCTGGTTTTATCGTAGAGATCATGCTTACGCAATTCTTCGATAAAGATGTGATCCGCCAGACGCAGAATATCGGCGTACTCTTTTTTCACCTGCCCCAGGATGCGCACCCCCAAACCGGGACCCGGGAAGGGGTGGCGGTAAACCATGTCGTAGGGCAGACCCAGTTCCACACCCAGCTTGCGCACTTCATCCTTGAACAGTTCCCGCAGGGGTTCCTGTAGCTTGAGTTTCATGTGTTCCGGCAAGCCACCCACATTGTGATGGGATTTGATCAGGTGCGCCTTGCCGGTTTTGGCGCCGGCCGATTCAATGACATCGGGATAAATGGTGCCCTGGGCCAGCCACTTGGCATTTTTGAGCTTTTCCGCTTCTTCCTCAAATACCTCGATGAACAGGTTACCGATGATCTTGCGTTTCTTTTCCGGGTCGGAAACGTTTTCCAGGGCTTTCAGGAAACGCTGCTCGGCGTTGACACGAATCACCCGCACTCCCATGTGTTCAGCAAAGGTGGACATGACTTGATCGCCTTCCTGATAACGCAGCAAGCCATTATCCACAAATACACAGGTGAGTTGGTCACCGATGGCCTTGTGCAACAGGGCCGCCACCACGGAGGAATCCACCCCGCCGGACAGGCCCAGCAACACTTCATCATCCCCCACTTGTTCGCGCACGGCGCGAATGCTTTCTTCCACGATATTGCTGGCGGTCCACAGGGCATCACAACCGCAGATATCGCGCACGAAACGTTGCAATATGCGTCCACCCTGGTTGGTGTGGGTCACTTCGGGATGAAATTGTACGCCATAGAAATGCCGGCTTTCATCCGCCATGCCGGCCACGGGGGCACTGTCGGTGCTCGCCATGAGTACAAAGCCGGGCGGCAGTTCCACCACCCGGTCTCCGTGGCTCATCCACACATCCAGCAAGCCATAGCCTTCCGGGCTGGCGTGATCTTCAATATCCTTTAACAGGCGGGTATGGCCGCGAGCGCGCACCTGGGCATAGCCGTATTCATGGTGATCGGCGTTTTCCACCTTGCCGCCCAATTGCCCGGCCATGGTTTGCATGCCATAACAAATGCCCAGTACGGGCACCTTGAGGTCAAACACCAGTTGCGGTGCCCGTGGCGTGTCTTCCGCGGTCACGGTTTCCGGACCACCGGAAAGGATCACTCCTTTGGGATTGAAGATCCGCAGATCTTCCACCTCCATGTCATAGGGGTGGATTTCACAATAGACGCCGATTTCCCGCACCCGCCGCGCGATAAGCTGGGTGTACTGGGAACCGAAGTCCAGAATCAGAATACGGTGTGCATGTATGTCGGCGGCGTTCTTCAAGGGGATCCTTTACGAGTGATGTAAGCGTTCTGTCATAACGATATGCAAGGTGTGATGCCACTGGCAAAAGTGCCCGCAGTCATGAGATTGCCACGCCGCTTCGCGGCTCGCAATGACGCTCTAATCGCGTATGGCTCCTGGTATCACCAGCACATCAGATTCGGTAGTTGGGCGCTTCCTTGGTGATTTGCACATCATGTACATGGCTTTCCGCCATGCCGGCATTGGTCACTCGCACGAATTGTGGCTTGGTGCGCATTTCTTCAATGGTGGAGCATCCGGTATAGCCCATGCTGGAACGCAAGCCCCCCATGAGCTGGTGAATCACCGGCTGCAGAGCACCCTTGAAGGGTACACGGCCCTCAATCCCCTCCGGTACCAGCTTGTCGGCTTCACTGCCTTCCTGGAAATAGCGGTCACTGGATCCCTGCTGGGAACCCATGGCTCCCATGGAACCCATGCCCCGGTAGGATTTATAGGTACGGCCCTGGAACAGCTCCACTTCGCCGGGGGCCTCTTCGGTACCGGCAAACATGCTGCCCACCATGATGCAGCTGGCACCGGCCACGATGGCCTTGGCCATGTCCCCCGAGTAGCGAATGCCGCCATCGGCAATGACGGGTACCCCGGCCTTGGCCAGGGCCTTGGCCACATTGGCCACGGCACTGATTTGCGGCACACCCACACCGGCCACGATGCGGGTGGTACAGATGGAACCCGGACCGATACCCACCTTCACGGCATCGGCCCCCGCCTTGACCAGATCCTTGGCGGCCGCTGCAGTGGCAATATTGCCTCCGATCACCTGTACTTCCGGAAAATGCTTTTTCACCCAGCGGACCCGGTCCAGCACGCCCTGGGAATGACCATGGGCAGTATCCACCACCAACACATCCACACCGGCTTCCACCAGGGCGGCGACCCGCTCATCGGTGCCGGCTCCCACTCCTACAGCTGCCCCCACCCGCAAGCGGCCCTGATCATCCTTGCAGGCATTGGGTTTATCCGAAGCCTTTTGAATATCCTTGACGGTGACCAGGCCACGCAATTCAAACTGGTCGTCGACCACCAATACCTTTTCGATACGGTTTTCATGGAGCAATTGCACGATCTGCTCCTTGTCGGCCCCTTCCTGGACCGTTACCAGCTTATCCTTGGCGGTCATGATGCTGGAAACCGGTGCATCAAAGCGGGATTCGAAGCGGGTATCGCGATTGGTGACGATGCCGACCAGTTTACCGGCATCCACCACCGGCACCCCGGAAATGTTATGGGCCCGGGTCAACGCCAATACTTCGCGGATGCTGGTGGTGGGGCTCACGGTAATGGGATCCTTGATTACCCCACTCTCGAATTTCTTCACGGCCCGCACCTGCAGGGCTTGCTGCTCGCTGGTCATGTTTTTATGCACAATGCCAATGCCGCCTTCCTGCGCCAGGGCGATGGCAAGGCGCGCTTCGGTAACCGTATCCATGGCAGCGGACAGCAAGGGGATATTGAGGCGGATTTCCCGGGTCAGCTGGGTGGCCAGGCTGACTTCTTTGGGCAATACGTTGGAGTGAGCGGGCAGGAGCAGGACGTCATCAAACGTTAAGGCTTCCTCGGCGATTCGCAGCATAAGGGCAATTCCATAAAGAGGCTGACTGGAAGGGGTAGCATTATAGGTTTTCACCGCCCAAGGGTAAATGACCAGTTCCTGACAGTTTCCCGCCAGAGCAGAATTCCGCTACTATCGCGCCATGCGAAGTACCCGGCCAGAACCTCCACAGCGCGATATTTTCAGTATTTCCCGCCTCAATGCCGAGGCCCGGCAACTCCTGGAAGGCCATTTCCCTCTGATCTGGGTGGAAGGGGAAATCTCCAACCTGGCCCGTCCTTCTTCCGGCCACTGGTATTTCAGCCTGAAGGACAGCCAGGCACAGGTGCGGGGCGCCATGTTCCGCAATCGCAACCAGATGCTGCGTTTTGCTCCGGAAAACGGCTTGCAGGTGCTGGTCAGGGCCAGAATCAGCCTCTACGAAGCCCGGGGCGACTATCAGTTGATCGTGGAACACATGGAAGCAGCAGGCGATGGCGCACTGCAGCGGGCCTTTGAGGCCCTCAAGCAGCAGCTGTCATCCGAAGGTTTGTTCGATGAAGCCCATAAGCTCCCCCTGCCGGACCTGCCCCGCTGCATTGGCGTCATCACCTCCCCCACCGGGGCGGCCATCCGCGACATTTTGAACGTCCTTACCCGCCGATTCGGC
>CBDUNQ010000306.1:0-3777 GCA_965368625.1 uncultured Gammaproteobacteria bacterium | reverse complement strand
GCTGGTAGCAGCATGAATTCTGCTTCTGGCGTCAGTTAAAAATGGGGTGATTACCGAGGGAAGAGAAGAGTGTTGAGAAAACTTACAAATAACCGCGATTTTTTTAACTATCTACTGGAATAAATATGTATAACTATATGCATTATAAGTATAACTTATAATTGGCAATATTTTTGCATATTCTATGGGTCAGTGCCTGTTATCAGGGAAAGAGTTTTCAGTACACCAATACAATATCGGCTGGGAAGCCCATGGGCAGTTGCCGAGAGATCGGTCTTTTGGCATTAGGTTATTTTCGACTTATAACCAGAAAGCGTAAAAGGGGTTTTTATTTCGACCGGAAATCGCATGGATCATAAGGGTGCAGATGGCCGTACATTCTGTATGCCCTTCGATCCTGTGCATCAATAATCAAACAGCATGTAATAGTGCATCGCACACCTCAATGGAATGACTTCATCCACCTTGCCGAGACTTCGTACCCGGCCATGGGGCATGTTTTTTCTTAACGGAAGTTTCGGGCTGGTTTTCGGGCAGTAAATCCCTTTTCTGCAGGAGTAATACCTGCCTTCACCTGGGAGGGTGCGGGCACTTATACCAGAAAGAGGTTTGCATGATATCCATCCTGAAAAAGTCCTTCTCTCATCGACTGCTCATCCTGTTGGGGCTTGGTATCAGTCTGTCCGTATCCAGCCAAATACAGGCCAACCCAGAGCTTGTGGCTGATATTGCGGCTTTGCCGGTTCCGCAGCATTCCAACCCGGAACAGATCTTCCATGCCAATGGCCTGACCTATTTCCGTGCCAGCACCCGGCAAACGGGCCAGGAACTGTGGGTGACGAATGGCAGTGATACCTGGATGCTCATGGATATGGCGCCGGGTGAACGTGGGAGTTACCCCGTGCCCGTGGGCGTTCTTAATGGCGAGTTTTATTTTAGGGCATCCGTCGATGGTACCAGCAAACTGTTGAAGACCGATGGCACGGTGGCCGGTACCGAGGTCGTGGCGGAGATAACCATTTTAATTGACCATAACCAATATTCAGCCGTAGAGATGGGCGGTGCACTGTATTTTGCCGGTTACGATGGCAGCAATGGCTATGAGTTGTGGAAGACCGATGGCACCGCCGCCGGCACCCTCATGGTCAAGGATGTTTTCGCAGCTGAGGGGAGTAGTCAGCCCAGGCTTCTCACCCGCGCGGGCAGTACATTATTTTTTGCCGCCAATGATGGGGTCAATGGAGAAGAGCTGTGGAAAAGCGATGGCACCGAAGCGGGTACCGAGTTGGTCAAGGACGTATTCCCAGGCATCAATACCAGCAATCTCTATGAACTCACTGCAGTGGGCACTACATTGTTTTTCCGGGCCTATGATGATGTCAATGGCTATGAGTTGTGGAAAAGTGACGGCACCGAAACCGGTACGGTAATGGTCAAGGATATCTATCCCGGCACAAACTATGGTTCACCTTTCAGTAGCACTCCGCAGTATTTAACGGAGATGGGTGGTGAATTGTATTTCATGGCCAGCGATGCCACCCATGGCCGGGAACTATGGAAGAGTGACGGCACGGAAATCGGCACGGTGCTGGTGAAGGATATTGTGGCCGGGTCTAGCAGTGCTTATATCAAAGACCTGATCAGCTTCAATGGCGTCTTGTATTTCATGGCCGATGATCTCGGCTACAGTAGCCAGCTGGATTTGTGGAAGTCGGATGGTACCGAGGCCGGCACGGTACTGGTGGCGGATATCAACCAATATTCCTCCGGTTCGGATCCCATTGAATTCACGGAAGTGGCCGGCACCCTGTTTTTCCGTGGCCGGGATACCTCAAACCAATTTGTCTTATGGAAAACCGATGGCACCACCCTGGGTACCTCCGTGGTGCATGCATTTACTGATTTCACCGGTTATTCCGGTGACCCCTGGTATCTGACCGCTGCCGGCAATGAATTGATCTTCCGTGCCAGTGATGCGGTTCATGGCATGGAGTTGTGGAGCAGTGATGGTACGGCTGCGGGCACCGGCGTATTGGCCAATATCCGCCCGGATGTAGGTGATGGCTACCCGCAACAAATGGTGGAAATGAATGGGATTTATTATTTCACCGCTACGGATAAAGATCACGGCTACGGAGAACTCTGGGCCACCGATGGCGTGAACACCTGGTTGGTGGCTGATGTGTGGGAGGGTACCAGCGGCAGCGGCATCAACAACCTGGCGGTCATGAGCAATCACCTGTATTTCAGTGCCCGCGGGGATGGTACTACTGGTGCGGAGTTGTGGAAGAGTGACGGTACCGCGGCGGGTACCGTCATGGTCAAAGACATAAACACAACTAGTCGTCGCGATAGCTATCCACGCGGGTTGACGGTGTTCAACAACCGGCTGTATTTCCAAGCCGACGATGGCGTCAATGGTAATGAATTGTGGACCAGTGATGGTACTGCGGCCGGTACGTATCTGCTCAAGGATATCTATCCGGGCACGCGTTTTTTCGATTATGGCAATAGCAGTTATCCACAGTATTTCACCGTGTTTGGCAATTACCTGTATTTTGTGGCCGAAGATCCGACCAATGGCTATGAAATCTGGCGTACCGACGGTACGCCGGCCGGAACCCAGGTGGCCATGGACCTGGCTCCCGGTCGGGGAAGCGCCAGAGCCAATAACCTGAAGGTATTTAATGGTGCATTGTTTTTCTCCATGTCTCTGGGAGGCGCTGGAACCGAATTATGGAAGAGTGATGGTACGGTGGCCGGAACCACGCTCGTGAAGGACATTTACCCTGGAAGCCAAGGCAGTTCTCCAAATAGTTTTACTATATTGGGCGGTACCTTGTTTTTCCGCGCCAACGATGGGGCTTCTGGCTACGAACTTTGGAAAACCGACGGTACCGAAACGGGCACCGTGCTGGTGAAAGATATTCAGCCCGGCAGTGCCAGCAGCAATCCAAACTTCCTGGTGGTGGTTGGTAATGAGCTGTACTTCGCTGCCAACGATGGTGTTTTCGGGCAAGAGCTTTGGTACACCGATGGTACCGAGGCCGGTACCCACATGGCCTTTGATCTGGTGCCGGGTGTGACATCTTCCTTTGTTCAACCCCTGGCCGCCATGGGGGATGACCTGTTCTTCAGTGCCGATGATGGCGTAGTGGGGCAGGAACTATGGAAGTTCAATACCCTGCGTTTCCCTGATATCAATCTGAATCCCGCTGTGCTGGATTTTGGCAATGTGAATGTGGGTCTGGAGTCCAGCCTGAGTAGCGCCCTGGAAAATCTGGGTGACGCGGCCCTGGATATCAGTAGCGTGGCCTTGTGTGCCGGTACCAGTAGTGAATTCAGTATCACGCCGCTTGCCACCAGCCGCGTGGCGGTTGCCAGCAGTATTCCGTTGGAGATCATCTATACGCCGGAGGATGCGGGTACTGATACGGGTTGTATCGAGATCAATAGCAATGATCCCGATGAAGCCACCATCACCATTACCGTTTCGGGTAGTGGCTTGACCTATTCAGATATCAATCTCAATCCCCCCTCACTCGATTTTGGTGCCGTGGATGTGGGCTTGAGTGGTACCCTGAGTACCACACTGGAAAACTTTGGCAATGCCAGCTTGAATATCAGTCAGGTGAGCCTGTGTGCCGGTACCAGTAGTGAGTTCAGTGTGACGCCTTTGCCGGTCAGCACCATTGGTGCCTTCAGTACTCAAAACCTGCAAGTGCACTACACCCCGGTGGATGCCGGTATCGATACGGGTTGTATCGAAATCAGCAG
>CBDUNQ010000305.1:0-3782 GCA_965368625.1 uncultured Gammaproteobacteria bacterium | reverse complement strand
CCTGCACTACCACCCCTGGCAGGGCTTTATGCAACGGTACCGCAAGGCGGTCTCCCAACTCGGCCGCCGTTGCTCCGATAATCACGGATTTCCCCCGGATCAAATCCGGATCGAAATCGCCGTGCATGACATCCACAAAGGAAATACGTGAAAAAGAATTGGGGTGTATGCTGAAATCCAGCGTAATGCTGTCTTTGGCAGTGGATGTCTGCCCTGCCAGCGCCAGTGCCATGGAAGGCATCCGGGGCAAGGCCGCATTGGGATATCGTCCAACCCTGCGAATCAAACCATCGGTATCCGGGCTCACATTCACCGATGCCATTTGCGCCCCGGATTCCAGAAACAGTGCATGGGGTCTGGTCATCACTTCGGGTGATGAGGCAGTGGATAGCACCTGCTGGTAAAACACGGGTAGAAAAATAGTATGATAAGCACTATAGCTTTTAATAGCCTCTGCCAGCATCTGGTCTTCCGACCCTGAAGATGCGGCACTCAAATCCAGATCAATGGCAATAGCCGCCACACCCGCTTCACTGAGCCGATGGATTACCCTTGCATGGTAGGATCGTGGCCACGGCCAGGCAGGCAATTGTTTGATGCTGAGTGAATCGATTTCAATGATCACCAGATCCGATGACTCTGTCTTGAGGTTCACTGCAAACAGAAAATCACGAATATCGTCATTCAGTGAATACAGAATCCCACTCAAGTGCAGACCACAGGCAATAAGCCAGGCACTCAAGATTGCAATGAAGGCGCTTCTCCCTGTGATCACCGATACCCTCCCATCTATGGAAAGACCGGAAGGCTAACCGGTGGTGGTTCAGGGATGACGGTAACCGGATCCACTACGACCGGATCCAGCACCACGGGATCTACCACCACCGGATCGATTACTACAGGATCAAGGCTTGGAATAACGGGATCCGATAAAACCGGTGGCGTCACCGTGTCGCCAAGACTGCCGAGAGCACTATCCACCGTCCCCCCGAGGCTACCGACAGTTCCGCCCACCGTCCCCCCGAGGCTACCGATTGATCCGCCTACGGTATCCCCGAGGCTACCGATTGATCCGCCCACCGTATCCCCGAGGCTACCGATTGATCCGCCTACGGTATCGCCAAGATTACCCAGTGCACTACCTACCGTACCCCCAAGGCTGCCGACAGATCCACCCACGGTATCACCAAGGTTACCCAGGGTACTGCCGACTGCATCGATACCGCTGACCTGACTTACCGGCCCATCGACCATCACAAGGCCGGCATTTTCAGTGCCGGGAGCAATGGACACCAGGGGGTCATGCAATACCTGAGTGCCACTCAACTCACTATGGTAGGCAGTGGATGATGAAGTTTGCGCAACGCGGTCTCTGACGGATTTGGTCAAGGCTTCACCCCAGGAAAAGCGGGTGATGTCATTCAAATCACTGGAAGCCTGTGTACCTGTCAGCGAGTTACCCTCGGATGGATAACCCAGGGAAAGTAATTCAATGGAACCCTGCTCTTCACGCAAAATGGCAGTTTGCCCCGGCGTTAACAGGATCTTTGAATTGATTTTGCGTCCTTCCACCTGCAACAGACCCTCGATGAGGGAAACACTGCTTTTCTCTGTAGACACGCTCACATCAAAATAGGTGCCCTTCACGGTACTCACCAGATGGGGTGTCACCACCTCAAACTCCGGGTTGGGGCGGGGCTTCACACGATATTGGGTGACTCCCAAATTCTGCAGGATGCGGGTAAACAGGCTCGACTGGTTTTCCTCTCTGGCCGGGAAAAACAATTCCGTATGGGTGGATACGTATAACACATCACCAGATCGGGATAGGGTTGCCCGACCGGTAGTACCCGTATGAAGGTGAAAAGGGGGGGTAATGGATTGCCCCTGCTTCAGGCGTTGCCACTGTGCCGCATCGTCCACCCGCATGCGAACGTCACCATCCAAGCGGGTCACAGACCAGGATGAAGCATGAGCCGCAGGCGAAAATACAAATAAAGTTATAATAAACAACGAGATATATCTCGCGAACTTAACAGCAGCGGGTAACGACATGAAATAGCTCCACTTGCGCCAGGCAGTAAAAACAATGGGAGCATCCTGCGGGAAACAAAAATTCCTTCTAGTTATGGAAAGAGTGATCGGCCTGGCGATGAAAAAATGAAGTGTTTTTTTGACAAAGGTCACATTTTAAAAACCATTTGATCAGGCTGGTTTCTGGCTTGCCGCACAGCAAGCACCCTGAAGAGAAACCACCCTCGCTACTACTTGGGCTTGATGGAAGCCAGAATGCCTTCACGGCTGAGGTCTTCCACTTTTTCCAGGCGGGCTATCAATTCCTGGGCTTCCGCTTCTATAGAATCATAGTAGCCTAGCACCTGTTGATTGAAATCGGCGCACCCCTCGGCTTCCACCTTGATGATACGCATCTGGTTAAGAAAATTATTGAGAATATGATGGGTGGAATACAACATGGCGCGATACACCTCTTCCTTTTCCCGATCCTTTTTGCGAAGCCGAAACCACTGGCGGTCCACGTACCAACCAAACAACAGAATCACTGCCACGGTAACCAAGCGCATCCAAAGCTCATTGTGATCCCGGGGAATCCATTCAAGATACTCGTCGCCGAAAAACAACCAGTGAAACATCGATTCTATCGTCCAGTACAGCAGCGACAACAGACCGGCAAGCAAAGAGAATGCATGTCGTTTCATAATTTGATTTCTCTTGGGAATCTGTCACCAGGCAGTTTACGTCTGCTACCGGGAATGGCTATACCTCAGGCCATTTCTTCCCGGCCCCTTTCTCCTATCGGGTAACCTGAGGCCTATGGCAAATTCTTGTTGAGTTGTATTGCCGCACTTTCCCGTTTTTTGCGTAAGCGGATATTCAGCAATTCCACAGTTACGGAAAACGCCACAGCAAAGTAGATATAGCCCTTGGGGACGTGGATATCAAACCCTTCTGCAATAAGCATGACACCGATCAACAGTAAAAAGGAAAGTGCCAGCATCTTGATAGTGGGGTTGGCATCGACAAAATCACTAATGGGCTTGGCCGCCAACAACATCACCAATACCGAAGCGATAATGGCAATAGCCATTATGGACAGATGTTCCACCATGCCCACGGCCGTGATCACTGAATCCAGGGAAAATACCACATCCAGCACGGCAATCTGTGCCAGCACGGCGAAAAAGGATGCCTTGCCGGCACCAACCCCATGGGACTCGGAAATTTCCAGGCTGTTATGGATTTCCATAGTGGATTTCATCAAGAGAAACAGTCCGCCAAAAATCAACACCAGATCGCGGCCCGAAAACTCTTCCTGGAACAGGGTGAACCAGGGTGTCACCAGGCCGGCGACCCAGGCAATGGCAAACAGTAATAGCAACCGGGAGAGCATGGCCAGCCCCAGGCCCAGGCGCCTGGCCCGATTACGCTGTGCTTCAGGAAGGCGCGCCACCAGAATTGAAATGAAAATAATATTATCGATGCCCAGTACGATTTCCAGGGCAATGAGGGTGGTCAGGGCGACCCAGGCCTCGGGACTCACGATCCAGTCAAACATTATTTGTCAGCCTCTTTGCGCCTGCAGTGGCGGAATGATTGCAATTCAATACTGAGCCCCAGAGTATCTATGAGATCAGCCATCCTGCCTATGATATTCCAATGCCAGCACTGAAAATAGAAGCCGATATAAAAACAGGGGCATAGAGGCAGGCTGCCATGCAAAACGGATCTTCGGCCAGGGGATAAGCCCTGTGAACCAGGGCATG
>CBDUNQ010000304.1:0-3809 GCA_965368625.1 uncultured Gammaproteobacteria bacterium | reverse complement strand
CTGATAAAGAGCTGATAAAGAGCTGATAAAGAGCTGATAAAGAGCTGATAAAGAGATGTCTGTATTAGGTTCTTGTTCAGATGGTTCCAGGCGTCTATGGGCTTTTCTGCGGTGTATAGCGGTCGATCAGTTGCACACGTTCTTCGGTGGGGGGATGGGTGGAAAGAAATTTGGGTAAGGTAAAGTCCGTCTCATTTTCCTCAGCGGTATTTTTCTCGTTATAGAATTCCCCCAGTTTTTTTATGATGGAGGAAAAATGTTCCAGGGGAATGCCCTGTTCCTGCAGGCGGGCGATGGCAAAGGCATCCGCTTCCCGTTCGAAATCCCGGGAATAGGATAAGTCCAGCAATAGTGTGGGAATGCCGATGAGAAATTCGGCGGCATCCACATTCCCGGTGATGAAAATGATCAGCAGGGTGACCAGGGAATCCTGCAAGGCCCTGCGCGTCATGTGTTTGTGATTCAGGTGCCCCAGTTCATGAAAAAAGATGGCGATTAATTCTTCATCGTTTGCCGCGAGGCGTACCAGGTCATCGGTCAATACAATTTCGCCGCCGGGTAAGGCGAATGCATTGGCTTCCATTCCCGACCGGAAGGCGATTTGAGGCTTAAGGTGCGAATTGGCGGCAACATAGGGCTCCAGCCGTTGTAACAGTCGCTCCTGTTCGCTGGAATCCAGGGTGCTTGGCTCGAACAGGGATTGATCGAGTATGGACAGGGAGCTGCCCAGGGTTTCCGAGGTGAAATCGGGCATCTGGAATGCAATCGTGCGTGCCGCTTGCGGCACACCGAAAACAAGCAATGCCCAGACCAGCAAGATCGTGATCAGGGTTGCCGCTGTGATCAGCGTGAAATGGGTTTCCAATGCATGCAGGAAGCCCGATCTGGCTATCGCTTTCTGGTTTCCTAGAAGTGCTTCTATGCCGTCATGATCATCCGTGATAAACAGCTTTCCCTCAGCAAAGGCAATTTCTCTTGGGGTATTGCCCAGGCGTGAGCTTATGCGTAAATCGCTGACGTGCAGTGGTATGGCTTCCTGGGTATCCTCACTATGGAAAACCGTAAGCCGCAGACTGCCTTCTATACCTGGCACGACCTCTAATCGGGCATCCACCCGATGCGAGGTCTTGCCATCCAGATAATTGCCACTAACCGGCAAAGTCGAACACCTGACCAAACTCTTCGCCCAGCGCGGAAATATTTTCCTGTTCTGCAGCGGCAAAATGATCCAGTGAGCCACTGGCATGCAGCACGATATTGGAGCTAAGGTATTTTGTCATGCGTACTTTTGCGGCGGGAAGATATAAACCCAGGGTGATCAGGGTAAGAAAGGCATTGATCAGAATAACCTTTGCCATGCCGGGTATGGTCAAGCTGGCTTCAAAGCGATGCCCTTCGATGCTCAGGCAACGATAGTAAAGATTTTGGGCCGCAACCAGGAAATACACGATCAGGCCGAAATACACCAGGCCCATGGCAATGGGGGTGATGACGGCCAGGGAGGGTGCAAAAGTTGCCAAGGCCCAAATGGGTAGGCCGCATACAATGCCGACGCCAAGTGCGGTTAAAAAGATCAGGCCATAGTCACGGTAACTGGCACTGAAATCGAAATTCGTGGTGCCATAGGCACTATTTCGAACAATGTACTGGTTTGCCTTCAGAATCGCCATGGGGTACAGAATACCAAGGCTGAGCATGCCGAGAATGGGCCAGATATAAAACACCATAAAGGCTTTCCAGTACGTGCCTTTGAAGCGGAATTGAATATTCTTGTAGGCCGACATGCGCATATTGAAGGCGATGGATTGATTGATGAAATAGGGGATGCCCAATAACAGAAGCACCAGCATGCCAAGACCCACCATGGGCATGGTATTGGATAGCACCGTGTAAGCAATAAAGGCCGCTACCGCAATGAGGCGGCCCTTTAAAATACTCAGTGGTTCGGCCAGGTAGCGGAAGTTGCTGTTATCCAGATAGAGATTGGAATAGAAGTAACGATTGGTGCGCACCTTGGCCCAGGCGGAATAGATGCCGAGGGTGATAATGGAGAGCAGGATATTGACGATCCAGATCTTGAAAAACTCCGTTCCATCTCCTCGAAATTCAAACGATAAGGTACGTGGCGCATGAGCGTCCGCCGGTTGCTGGGCAGCAGTGATTTGGTTCACGATGAATCCCCCTGTAAATGAATATACATTCCCCAGCTCTATACAGCGGCAGGATTGATGGAAACTGATATGGCGGATGCTGAATCCAGCCCGGTGTGGAGACAGTGAACAATCGATCTGTTTTATAAGGGAAAAGCAGTACTATTCCGCAATGATGGCGCGAAATGGCCCGAGTAAACCGGCGAATGCGGAGAAGCAAACCACCCTGCAGGGCTTGTTATGGGGAGCCGTGCTATCACTGCTATCACTGGCGCGCATCAAGCTTCTTTCCTACACGATAGGCATCCAGTATGCCCAGGGACCACAGTAGAATCAGGGCAATGGAAATACCGGTGATGGTCTGTTGGGAAAGTAACCCTGGCATACTGTGAATCTGCTCACGAATCGAGGTAATACTGTAGGGCAGGGAGCCCTGCAGTATTTGCTCCGCGATGCGGTTTGCCTTGTAGAAGATTTCGCGGGAAAGCGGCCAGAGGCACAATAAGGTCAACCCCAGAAATAAATAGGCAAGGGGCTTTCGTTTCACAATAAAATAACCTGCTCCCGGAAACACGATGGCCGAATACAGGGCTGCTTTATTCGAAATCTTCATCATAGACCACGACGCAATGCCTTCCATTGTTACAGTGTATTCCGGCGCGATCCGGTATTTTTATTCGCTGCCGGTGCTGCTGGCCGGTTTACAGTCCACCAGCAAGATCGCCATGCCATTCAAGCCATCGACGATAAAGGTATTGCTACCCTTCTTTGCTTCCACAACGGCATGACCCTTGCCGGCCTTTAATGAAGTGGTGAATCCTGTACTGCTCAGCAAGTCCGTAAGGAACATGGAATGGTGGCGGCAGCAATCGGTGGGGGTTCCAATGCTGGAGGTGGAACCGGATAGTTTGGCTTTGGATTGCTCCATGGCTTTCTGGATCTGTTTGCCGGGTATGGTTTCCTTGTTCACCAGACGTATGTCGGCCGCATCAGGCATGGGCATACCGCAATCCTGGAAGCTTGACGTGGCGCAATTGTTGGCCCACCAGTTGGCGGAAATATAGGTTTCATAGATGAGGTCCACGAAATTGTAATTGGTTTCATCTTTCTCATTGGCATTTTTCACCACCAGCGCTGCGCAGTTACCGGTGGGCTTTTTATCGATGATGATGTTTTGAATTTTTTGGTCACTTCTGGGTACGAAGGTGGGTATCTGGCTGTTGGGTGTGCTTGGAAACAACCAGTCGGCATGACTAAGGCCGCCGGTGGTAAGCAATAGTATGGAAACGAAAAACGTAATGAAGCCTTGCATGGTATCCCTCCTTGCCTGCGTTCAGTAGAAAATCTTTTTGTTTGTAAGCGCTGTTCCTCAGCGATTTCCCGCAAAAGCATCCTTGATCAGGGCAGGCGCTGTCAACCTTGACAGGCTTATTTGGCGTCCTGTCTCTCTGTCTGCCAGGGCCATCGGCCTTCAATTTCCAGGTGAAGCGTGACGCTGAGGAAGGAGCGGATCACGATGATGAGTCCGAGGATGATCGACACCGACCTCTGCGCCTCATGAATCAGCGACTGCGTGCGGGTGCGATCGCCCGGGACGATCATCGACCAGCCCATACGCAACCCAGCTCCGCCGGCAACGATGATGGCGGTGATCTCGAG
>CBDUNQ010000303.1:0-3817 GCA_965368625.1 uncultured Gammaproteobacteria bacterium | reverse complement strand
TATCGAGATCCAGAAATAACACAGCCACTCGGCTCCCGGCGCGGCCAGCCTGCTTGATGGCCAGTTCCAGACGATCGAGAAAAAGACTTCGATTGGGAAGATTGGTCAATTCATCATGATAGGCCTGATGCTCCAGTTGTTTTTCAATTTCCCTGCGTTTTTCCACTTCCAGTGAGAGAGACACGGATTTACTGATGGCAAAAGCGAATTCCCGTTCCTGTGAACTCCATGAACGCAAGGCTCCCATCTGTTCATGGCAAACCACACCCACTACCCCGGCATGGTAAAAAATCGGCGCATCGAGCATGGAGACAATACCCAATGGCTGCAAATAATTCTCGGTAAATTCGCTTGTGCGCTCATCTTTTTGCGCATCTTCAATCGCCATCAGCTTTCCCGATTCCATGGCTATGAAATAGGAAGGGTAATCCGCCTGCTGTAAAACAGCGCCTTTTTCATACGTATCACTGGATTTCTTATACAGTACTTCACAACGGATCGAGGTACGATCCGCGTCATAGAGCCAGATACTCACCCGCTCCACACCCAGAGTGTGAGCAGACAGCCGGGTCACCTGACGCAGGGCTTCACCCATGTCTTTATAGTCCACTCCCGCCCATTCAAGCAGGGAATCCTGAAAACGCTCCAATTGTACAAAACGTTCCTTTTCCTGAAGCTCCGCCTCTTTGATACTGGTGATATCCAGTACCGTGCCATACAGGTAAGTCTTCATATTTTCCGTATTGCAGACAACATTTCCCGTACCACGGATATCGCCTTTGGTCCCATCCTTGCGGAGGATCCTCATATCCATCTCAAAAGGAGAGCCATTTTTTATGGAGGCAGACACGACCTGCATTATGGTTTCACGGTCTTCCGGTGAAATATAGGAATAATAATGTTCCGCCGTCGGTTGAAAGCTTTGCGGCCGTTCGCCAAAAATACGGAACACTTCATCGGACCACGACATTTGATTGGTACTGGTATCCCACTCCCAACTGCCCAGATGCGCTACTTGCTGGGCGGTGGCAAGATTATTCCTTGCTTCGCGAAGCGCCATGGCCTGCTCAGCCAGCAGGTTACTGTTACGCTGGGTTTCCCGGTTTTTTCGCGACATGTACACGAGAAAGAATGCCATTAATATGAATATCAATGCCAAAAGAATCGCCATGCCGGTAAGCACCAGCACACGATTCCGCTCATAAAAACTGGGTAATACATGCAGCAGATTTGCCTGCTCAAGCAGTTCGTCAGGAAGACTCAATCCGTGGCGTATCAGTTCACGTTGATCGAATATATATTCATTTGGGCTATGCGATAGCACATCGATATCCCTCACAGCCGCCCCTCCCAGGTAGGCTAGGGCGAGCTTCGCCGCACTGCCCCCCTGTCGCTTGCCGCTGGTCACGAAGCCACCGAGCACCCCATCGAATAGATAGGCATCTTCCATACTGAGGAGGATGAAATCACCCGCTGTACGGATCATCTTCAATATCTCATCGAGGCTGAGTGCTCGACCGGAGGTATCGGCCATGCCACCCAGTGTGGTTAAAAACACAAACCGCTCCGGGCGACTGCGCAATTGCTCAAGCATGTGCTCGATACTATCCGTGGCAATGAAAGTGGCTTTGATGTTCGGAAATTCACGCAAGGCCTGCCGCACGTCACGCTCGATGGCATGGTAGGTGGATGATGCATCGCCAAGCACCACAACATCATTCACATCCCGTGTCATCGCCTGCAACAGTCGCAAATTGGCATCAATATCCTTTTTTTCAAAAACCCCGGTGACACGGGAACGATCCAGTTCATCAAGAATGGAGTAGTCGTTTACTCCGGAAAAGAATACCGGGCTTTCTGTAAATAGCTTGCCCAGATGATCCAGCGCAAAACGCAAGGCATTATCATCAGATACATAAACAAGATCAGGCTGATAGGCCGCGTATTTTTTTTTCAGGAAATCGGAAAATTCCTTGGCATAGGCTTCATCGTATGGCTTGCGCTTGGTATCGAGATATTCCACTCTCACTACGGAAGCCTGAATGCCGGATTGATTCAACTGTTGAATAAAGCCGTCATGCTGTGTTCTTGTCCAGGGGTACTCCTGGCTGTAGGAGTGCAACATGAAGATCTGGGCATGGCTTCCACACTGACCTGTCACGGAAACCATCATCAGCAGGCACCCCGCCAGCAGATTCACGGCGCGCCGCCTTCCACCCATAAACCCTTTCACGCCTGACACTACATCCACCACCATATGCCTCTGTTTACAAACACTATTTCGGATATCACCCTGTTAGCGGCCTGGATTGGAAATGATTGAAGCAGCGAAGCCGGGTTACAAACAGGATAACTTGCACCCGCCTTTATGTTGACATTGTAAACATTGATCTCTATTCTCTTCCACAGACACAATGGCTTAGCGGGATAAAGGAGGCGGATATGTCTGACGACCCGGTATCCAGATCTCTGGGAATTCCACTGTTCTGGCTTTTTTTCTGGGCTCTCCCCCTGTCAACAGGCCCTGCACTGGCCTCGGGAGTGGCTACGAGCCTTATGCTTGAATCCCCCATCAGTAGCGGGGTCTACCCCATCACGCTGCCGGCTTCCCGGCTTCCCCAACTGCGGGGGATTCCTTGGGCCCAGCTTACCCTGTATCGCATGGACGACTCCGTGCCGGTACTGATTCCCTTTCAGATTGATCGCAGGGATGTCCGGGGAAGGCTGTTGACCGAACCCTTCCACGAAATTACCGATCAGGATGAATTCGTATTCATGGCCAGGGATATCGGACAAAATTTACCGGAACCTGCCTCCATCCCCAACCTGGAAACCATCGCCCGGATCACCGTGACTTCCAGTTCAGAGGATGGATATCTATTCATTGCCCGCTCTACAAAGGGTGTGGCTCCCCGCGCACAACAGGATTATGTTCACTATGACACAGCGACCGACTGCGTCCGCTCGAAGGCGTATGAGATTTGCTTTGCGGCACAACAGCCTTTTCTGATGAACTCCGTGCGCTGGCGCTCTCCATAAAGGATGGTCCGATCCGCGTAATCCGTCAGACACGCAACCAGGTGCGCGTGGTATGGCGCTTCAAATCACCCAGCGTGGATATCGATTACGTACTCTATGGTAATCACATCCTGATGGACACCCTGCTGGATCTGCCCTTTCCCATAGGCTGGCTCTTCAAGGAACTCACCACCTTCGCTTCCCTGGACATGAGCCCCGGCCACAATCTGCAACTCTATGTGCCTGATACACAGGAATGGTTAGCCATGGATGGGCGAATGTCCGTGCAAGAAATGCAATTCAACCGGGCCGGGCACAAGGATTTTGTGCTGAATCATCCCGACGGCACCCTCGCCGGAACCTCTTATCTGAGCCACAGTCTGCCCATCTATTGGCAGATCACCCTGCAGGACGATGTTCAGCAACCGGACCCCCCGGAAACTATACCGGGCCAGATCGGCAACATCGGGTTTGACACTCGCAACTGGGAATCGGTGGATGGCAGGGTCCATCACTTGTACTACAGCTTTTATTTGCTGCAGGAAACCCCTGCCACCAAGGCGCGAAGTATTCTTTTGCAGGGGCCATCCTATGGCACACCCTGATCGCCGCCGGCTGTGAATGGAGACGTAAGCCCTGATCTATTATGCCCTGGGCTGGAATACCCGCCGGGAGGCAAAGACATCGACGGCCAAGGCGGCACCATCGATGCGTAGCATACGTTTCAGGAGAACGTCGAATAGAATGGGGTTATAGCGTCGCACCTGTTTCAATACATCCACCTGAGGCGCCTCCAGAT
>CBDUNQ010000302.1:0-3821 GCA_965368625.1 uncultured Gammaproteobacteria bacterium | reverse complement strand
GGCATCGCGGCTGACTTCATCGAATACCACATAGGATAGAGTGAAGGTGCGGTTCGCATCGTAAAAGGCTTTTACTTCCATGTTGACCACCTGTGCTGGAAGGGCTGAAGACATGCGTCCCCGGAGCGGGGTCGCGGCTACGGTAGGGAAATCGACTGAAAGGATGATTTCTTGAGCTGAATCAGCTTCTCTGTCGGTCTGGCCCAGTGAGGAAGTGTAGACGCCAGCAGGGGGAGGGGCCTGTTTTTTGAACCCAGGGCCAGGGGCGTGTCAGCGTCGACGGCGTTTGCGGCCCTCGAAGCCAACCACCGATTGCATGATGCGGGGGTAGGGCAGCGCCGCCAGGCTGGGATAGTGCTGCAGGGCTTCCATCAGCAAGCCGTCCACATCCGCTACCCGGATAGCGGGCTGTTCGGGCCGCAGGGCCGCCTGAAGGCCGAGCAAGCCCCCGGTCTGCACCTTGATTTCCTTGGCATGGGGAAGTTCCCCCTCCAGATGGGTCAATTTCAGCGCAAACAGGGCTTTTTGCCGCAACTGCTGCAGCAACTGGTGGCAGCGCTGATGGGCGCCGGGGGATTGGCAGGCGGCCCCCTCGCGGTCCGCGAGGTGGAAGCGGTTGCAGCGGGTACAGGCGCAGCGCCGGCTTAAAATGGCTTTTTCGAATACACAGCGCAGTTCATTGATGGCGTGGTAGGTGCTGCGGTATTCCGTTTCATCCATGGCGCCGGCTTACTTTTCCCACTCGGTGAGAATCGGGGCTTCACGCTTTTCCTGAAGTTTTTCCTCGGCTTCCAGCTCGGATTCCGCGAAAATCACCTTGATTTGCCGGGTTTCATCGGGGCTGTCGCCGGCGCGGAGCTCTCTGGCACGGTTCTTGGCTTCCTTGAATTTTTCAAATTCTTCGAGCTTTTCAAGGGTTTTTACCAGCGCGGTGGGCCCCTGCTGGATTGAGTAGATGTAGTAGGGCATGGGCGTTTCCTGCAGTAACAATCTCAGTGGATATCGGGGGTGCGGGGCGGCTCGCCCCTGGCTTCCAGACCCGATTTGGCCCGTCAGTATACCAGCACTCTGTAAAAAGGGGTTCCATGGAGCCGGCAGGTTTTTTGGCGGGGCTTCAACGGTTCGATTGGGGGGAAAAAAACTTCTATGAAAACACCATGGTATCTCATTTACGATGGGTCTATACTCGAGCATTCCATAGGTTGGGTTGGATCAGTGTGCGTACCATCGTTCCGCTGATCCACACGCATAACAACATTGGCATTATACAAAGCGATGAGGGTTTAGATTGATGGCAACTGGTACCGTAAAGTGGTTTAACGATTCCAAGGGATTTGGGTTTATCGAAATGGCGGAAGGGCAGGAAGATGTCTTTGTTCATCATTCCGCAATTCAGGCCGAGGGGTTCCGCTCCTTGATTGAGGGTCAGCACGTGAGCTTTGAAGTGGAGCGTGGCCCCAAGGGTCTGACGGCGAGTAACGTCGTGGTGGTGAACTGAAGCCTTCGCTTCGATATCCACAAAAAAAGCCCCGCGAACCGCGGGGCTTTTTTTTGCCCTGAACCACTACACTACGGTTTTGTTGAATCATTATCCGTTGCGGGAGATGTGTATATGGCTTGGCTGGATCGATTGCCATGGCTGCCGGTACTGATCGGTGCGCTGCTGCTGGGTGGCGCCCCCTTTGTGCCTGAGCCACACCTGGTGGAAAAACTACGGTGGTTGTCCCAGGGGCAGTTGCAGCGACCATTGGATATTTTCGACCTTTGTATGCATGGCAGCCTGCCCGTGCTGGCGCTATTGAAGGGGATACGCTTGGCAGTGACCAAGGCATCGTCGGCAGGCTAGGGCCTGTCTGCCCATTCAGCCTGCCAGAAACTCCGATGCCAGACCAATGGTGGTGATAGCCGGACCTTCCATGAGAATGAAACCCTGCTGGCGCTGTTCGCCGTCATCGGTGTAATCGAATACAAAGGTGCGGTGCAGGCATAGGATTCCTGCAGCGCAGCGGTGAGGACGCATGCGTTGCAGCGTGACCGTGGCGTCAAGCAACTGCAGGCCTTCCTTGCGGCAGGTGCGTACGGCCGCGCCATAGGCCTGTTCCCGGGCCCGCAGGGTGTTCTGCCAGACCCAGATACCCAGGGCCAGCAGGATCAGCGATATCAGCATCATGGGCCATTGGCCGCTAAATGCCATAACGGCCTTTTTTGGCAGCCCCGCTGTCGATTCGCGCTGACATACATTGGTAATTTCACAGGAATGCTCCTTCCATG
Organism: uncultured Gammaproteobacteria bacterium; assembly: GCA_965368625.1. GTDB lineage: Bacteria > Pseudomonadota > Gammaproteobacteria > DSM-19610 > DSM-19610 > JAIVHA01. The sequence continues at coordinate 1,550 of CBDUNQ010000302.1, read as the reverse complement.
ACCGTTCAAGTAACCATTCAGCCCAGTTGCCACCACTTCCAGCTTGAAGAAGGTGAAACCCTGCTGGAGGGGGCTCTGCGCGCAGGCCTGAATCTGAACTATCACTGTAACACCGGCAGCTGTGGGGAATGCAAGGGAAGGGTGGTATCCGGTACCCTGGGTAAGCGGCTGCATCACGACTACGTGCTGAGTGAAGCAGAAAAATGTGAAGGAACCGTGCTCATGTGCCGCACCCATGCCGCCACGGATCTGGTGGTGGTGGCCGGCGAAGCCCATGGGGTGGCGGATATTCCCCTGCAATCCATCGAGACCCAAGTGATCAAAATGGAGCGCCCGGTGGAGGATATCCTGATACTGTATCTGCGCACTCCCCGCAGTAGCACCCTGCGTTTTCTGGCGGGGCAATATGTCACGCTGCATCTGGATGGTCTGGCGCCGCGCAGCAAATCCATTGCCAGTTGCCCCTGTAACGGCCGGGTGCTGCAGTTTCATGTGCGCCGGGTGGCGGGAGATCTTTTTTCCGAATATGTCTTCAATACCCTGAAATTGCGTCAAAAGGTATTGGTCAATGGGCCCTATGGCGAGTTTTTGCTGGATGAGGAATCTATCCGTCCCATTATCTTTATCGCCTTTGAAACCGGGTTTGCCCCCATAAAAAGCCTTATAGAGCATGCCATCGCCCTGGAGCAGGGGCAGCCCATGCGCCTCTATTGGATCGCCCGCAGTGCCGAGGATCACTACCTGGCAAATTATTGTCGCGCCTGGCAGGATGCCCTGGAGGATTTCCAATTTCATTCTCTGATCAGCGAACAGGCTTCCGCCGGCGTGGAGCCCATGCTGAGTGCCTGCGGGGCAGACCTGGATGGGGTGGAACGTGGCATGTTTCAGGCATCGGCCCAGGTAGTGACGGAAATTCCCGATCTGCATGACTTTGATGTATATGTGAATGGTGCTGAAGCCGTGCTGGAGCCCATGCGCAGGCTGCTGCTGGGGCATGGTTTACCGGAATCCCGGCTCTTCATTGATCACGTACGGCGCTATTGAAGCCGCTTGGCAGGGATTAATTCCATAATAAAAACAAGGAATAAAACCCGGGCAAGCGGATCGTGCTACAATAAAGCCATTGTCCACCGGTGCAGCGGTGAATCTTTGAATGGGGCCTCCAAATGACTGAAATCAGCGAACAAGACAGAATAGAACTCGCCCGTGCCGTGGTGGCCATCATGGATGAATGGGGTGTGGATGCCGGCGATCAACTCGCTATCATGGGTTTCCCCGAAGATACACCGTCCCGCAAGCTGCGCCTGTATCGCGATGAAACCCCATTGCCGGCCGATGCCAGGATCATGCAACGGGTGGAGCACCTGATTCACATCGCCGATGCCTTGCGTACCACATACCCCGTAAGCCGCAATATGCGCTCCATGTGGATGCACCGTCCGGTACGCCGCCTGCGGCGCCGCACCCCCATTTCCATCATGGTGGAAGATGGGCTGGATGGCATCATCCGCGTACGCTCCCACCTGGATTGCTCCTATATGTGGGATGCC
>CBDUNQ010000301.1:0-3822 GCA_965368625.1 uncultured Gammaproteobacteria bacterium | reverse complement strand
ACCCGATTCCGGGCTTGCATAGGGATGCTCCCCATACAGCGCCCGGTAAAAGGCCTTGCTGGCCACCGTGCCCGCCTTTTGCTCTTGCTGCTGCAGACTCACCAGGACCCGCTGCCGCTCACGCTGAAAATCCCGCTCCGGGAAACGCGGCTCGGCAAGTACCGTGGCAAACAGGTCCAGCGCCGGAATCCGCTGCTGCGGATCACTCAGGGTGCGCAGGGTCAGCCAGGCCATGTCGCGCGCCGAACCATTCCCCATGCGCGCACCCAGGGATTCCATTTGGCCGGCAATGCCATCGGCATCCAGATCGCCGGCACCCTGGTCCAGCATACCGTTGGTAAGCAGAGCCAAACCGCTCCGTTCACCATCCCAGGCACTGCCGGCATCGAATACCACCCGCACATCCAGCATGGGGAGGTCCGGTGCAGGCACGAAATACACCCGCGCACCATTGCGCGTGAGCCAGTGCTGAATAGGAGTGGTTGACACTTCTGCCGGCATTGACTGCGGCCGTGGCGTGGTAACCGTGCAACTTGCCAGCAATAACAGCAAGGGCCAGAGAGCGAACCGTCGATTAATGGACATGGCCACCTCCCTGGGAGGTGCGCATGCGGGGTTGGTCAGGATCCATGGGCAGGGGATCCAGCACCGCCACCGTCAAGCGCTCCTCCAGCAGATATTTTTTCGCCACCTGCTGCACCTGCTCCGCCGTAATGGCCTGTATTCTGGGGACATAGTCTTCCAGCAGACGCCAGTCCAGACCAATGGCTTCCAGGGCACCGATCTGCATGGCCTGATAAAACACCGAATCAAGCTCATACACCTTGGCCGCCACCACCTGGGCCTTCACCCGCGCCAACTCCGCGGCACTGACCGGGACTTCATGCAACTGCTGGATCTGCGCGCGCAAGGCTTGCTCCAGGGTTACGATGTCTTGCCCCTTGGCCGGTGTTCCATCCAACAGCAGCAGGCTTTCCTGGCGGTCATAGAGGTCGTATCCAGCACCCACACTGGCGGCAATTTGACGGCCGCGCACCAGCTCCTGCGCCAGACGGGCGCTGTTTCCACCATCGAGCACGCCGGCAAGTACCTCCAGGGCATAGGGTTCCCAGGCATCCTCGGCGGTAGGCAGCACCGGGACCTTATAACCCATGAGCAGGTAGGGCAGTTCAGCGGGAGCCTGGACGGTGATGCGGCGCATGCCGCGCTGAGGCACTTCCACACGCGGCTTGGGTGGTTCCAGATTTTCACTGGGTTGCAGTGGGCCAAAGTATTTTTTCGCCAGGGCATACACGGCCTCGGGCTGCACATCCCCGGCCACCACCACAATGGCATTATTGGGGGCATACCACTTGCGGTACCACTGAGCCAGATCCTCCACCTCCATGGATTCCAGATCCCCCATCCAGCCAATCACCGGAATCCGGTACGGACTGTTCATGAAAGCCGTGGCATTGAATTGTTCATAGGTGAGGGATTGGGGATTATCCTCCGTGCGCATGCGTCGCTCTTCCATGACCACCTGCACTTCTTTTTTGAATTCTTCTTCTGATAATTGAATATTGCGCATTCGATCGGCCTCCAATGCAAAACTCACCGGTAAGCGGCTGCGCTCCATGCTTTGGAAATAGGCGGTGTAATCACGACTGGTAAAGGCGTTTTCATCCCCCCCGTTTTCAGCGATGATGCGCGAAAACTCTCCGGGTTGAAGCTTTTTGGTACCCTTGAACATCATGTGTTCCAACACATGGGATACCCCGGTAATGCCATCCACCTCATAGCTGGAACCTACCCGGTACCACACTTGGGAAACCATCACCGGCGCCCGGTGATCTTCCTTGACGATCAGTTTCAGCCCGTTTTCCAGCTGATATTCATGCACTGAGCCCGTAGCGGCGACAACGCCACTCCACAATCCCAGGGCCATGGCCAGCACTGCCCACATATGCCTGCTCCTTTTCCACTAGATGCCATCGGATATCAATGGGGTCGCTTACCTTAACAGGACACGAGTGATAGGATAAGTGCCCCGCAGCCGATGACCGGAATCTGCAAGACGGATTCCGGTCATCGGCCCCAGCAACCCAGAGCGTAGACCGGAAATTTGATGTTTGGTTTCGGAAAAAACAAATCCCCGGCCCCAGACCCGGCGCAACCCGCGGAAACGGCCGATGGGAAGCCCGGGCTGTTCGGCCGCCTCAAGGCCGGACTGGCGCGCACCCGGAGTGGGCTCACCGAAGGCGTGGCCAACCTGGTGCTGGGGCGAAAAAAAATCGATGCAGACCTGCTCGATGAACTGGAAACCCAACTGTTGGTGGCCGATGTGGGTATCGAGGCCACACAAACGATTATCGCTGACCTCACCCGGCGCGTGGACCGCAAGGAACTGGCCGATGCCGAGGCACTGATGGCCGCCCTGCAGGAAGATATGGCCGCCTTGCTGACCCCCTGCTCCAGGCCGCTGACCATCGATGCGGGCAAAACCCCCTATGTAATCCTCATGGTGGGCGTCAATGGCGTGGGTAAAACCACCAGCATCGGCAAACTGGCCCGCCGTCTGCAAGCCGAGGGGCGCTCCGTGATGCTGGCGGCCGGTGACACCTTCCGGGCGGCAGCGGTGGAACAGTTGCAGGTCTGGGGGGAGCGCAACCAGATCCCGGTAATCGCACAGCAATCGGGAGCCGACTCCGCTTCGGTCATTTACGATGCCCTGGAAGCCGCCCGTGCCCGGGGCATTGATGTACTTATCGCCGATACCGCCGGACGCCTGCATACCCAGTCCAATCTCATGGATGAATTGAAAAAAATCAAACGCGTCATGGGTAAGCTGGATGCCGAAGCCCCTCATGAAGTAATGCTGGTGGTGGATGCCGGCACCGGCCAGAATGCCCTGAATCAGGCGGAACAGTTTCATCAGGCAGTGGGCCTCACCGGCATTACCCTCACCAAGCTCGATGGCACTGCCAAGGGCGGCATTATTTTCGCCATCGCCAAACGGCTTGGCGTACCCATACGTTTTATCGGCGTGGGAGAAGGTATCGAAGATATGCGGGTATTCGATGCCCAGGAATTTGTCCGCGCACTCTTTGCCCGGGAGCCCAACGGCTAGGCCCCAGGGCCTGTTAACACCAATTTAATGCTTAAATTCGACAACGTCAGTAAACGCTATCCCGGGGGTTATGAAGCACTGAAGCAGGTGAGTTTCCATCTGCAACCGGGGGCCATGGCCTTTCTCACCGGCCACTCGGGCGCCGGTAAAAGCACCCTGTTGAAGCTCATCGCCCTGATTGAGCGCACCACCAGTGGGCAGGTATTTGTGGATGGCCAGAACCTGTCCCGCACGCACCGTTGGCAGATACCACATTTACGACGCAAAATCGGCATCATCTTTCAGAATCACCGATTGTTGTTTGACCGTACGGTGTTTGACAATGTGGCCCTGCCCCTGGTGATTGCCGGTTATGAGCACCGTGAAATCGGCCGTCGCGTACGCGCCGCCCTGGATAAGGTGGGCCTGCTGGACAAAGAACGTCGGCAACCCATTACCCTGTCGGGTGGCGAGCAACAGCGCGTTGGCATTGCCCGGGCGGTGGTGAACCGCCCCAAGCTGCTGCTGGCCGATGAACCCACCGGTAACCTGGACCCAGACCTGTCACGTGAAATCATGACCTTGTTTGAGCAATTCAACCAGGTAGGCGTTACGGTCCTGATCGCCAGCCATGACCTGGAACTCATTCGCCACCTGGGCCATCCGGTCATCACCCTGGAACAGGGACAACTGTTGCGTCGCGCACGGGAGCCAAACCGGTGAAGAAGCGCCAG
>CBDUNQ010000300.1:0-3841 GCA_965368625.1 uncultured Gammaproteobacteria bacterium | reverse complement strand
AGTGGTGCCAAGCTGCACCGCTATACCCATGGCGATGCCAATGATCTGCAACAGCGCATGCAATCAACGGCATTTTCCAAGGGCAGCCATGCCCTTATAGCCACTGATGGTGTTTTCAGTATGGATGGCGATCTCGCACCCTTATGGGCATTGGCACAACAGGCGCGGGAGCAATCGGCCTGGCTCATGGTGGACGATGCCCACGGCCTGGGCGTGATGGGTGAGCAGGGTCGCGGTTCCGTGGTGGCCGCCGCCCTGGATACCGAGGCAGTACCCATTTACATGGGCACCCTGGGCAAGGCCCTGGGCACCGCCGGTGCCTTTGTGGCCGGCAGTGAAACCCTCATTGAAAGCCTGATTCAACACAGCCGGCCCTATGTGTATACCACCGCCACCCCTCCCGCCGTGGCCTGGGCCACCCTCACCGCTTTGCAACTGGCGCGGGAAGAAGAATGGCGCCGGGAACGCTTGCGCGACCTGGTGGACTATTTCCGCCAGGGGGCGGCCCAGTTGCAGATTCCCCTGCTGGATTCGAACAGCCCCATTCAGCCGGTACTCATTGGCGATGCCGCCCAGGCGCTGGCCGTCAGTGAAACCCTGTTGCAGCAAGGGATCTGGGTAACGGCCATTCGCCCACCCACGGTACCGGCGGGTACGGCGCGCCTGCGTGTCACCCTTTCCGCCCTGCATACCCGCGGACACCTGGATCGCTTACTTGAAGCCTTGCAGCAAAGCCTGCAATCCCCGGCATCTCCCCAACCGGCCATCCTTGCGGAAGTGGCCAATGACCGCCATGACCCGGCCGAATCATAAACCGCCACTGGTGTTGCTCCACGGCTGGGGTATGAATGCCGCCGTATGGCAGGGCGTTTTGCCTGCCTTGAAGGAACACTATGCGCTGCACTGCCTGGAATTGCCCGGCCATGGGAAACAACCCTTCCACAGCGACTTCGACCTCATGCAACTGGCGCAGGATAGCTTGCGCGCCGCCCCTCCCCAAGCCGCATGGCTGGGCTGGTCCCTGGGTGGTCTGGTGAGCCTGCAGGCCGCCCTGTTGCAACCCCAACGCATCACCCGCCTGTTACTGGTGGGCAGCAACCCCTGCTTTACCCAGCGCCCGGACTGGCCCCACGCCATGGAGCAAACGGTACTGCAACAGTTTCATGATGCCCTGGAACAGGATTTCACCAGCGCACTGCAACGCTTTCTCAGCCTGCAAGTGCGTGGCAGTGAGCATGGACGGGAAACTCTGCGCCAGTTACGCGAAGAAGTGCTGAGCCAGACACCGGACCCCCGTGCCCTGGCCTGTGGACTGGACATTTTGCGCACCACGGACTTGCGCGATCAATTACCGCAGGTATCGCTACCGGTGCACCTGATCCATGGCGCGCGCGATACCCTCATGCCCCTGGCAGCCGCCCGTGCCAGCCTGCCACTGTTTACCGCTACCCAGGTCCGGCTGCATATCATTCCCGGTGCCGGCCATGCACCCTTTGTTTCCCACCCACAACCCTTTGCAGACTTCGTGCATCACTGCCTGGATGAACGATGAAACCGCAAAGCCACTACAGGCAAGCCTCCCCATGACCTCACTGGAACCCTATTTCCTCGACAAACAACAGGCACGCCGTTCCTTTTCTCAGGCAGCGGACCACTATGATCAAGCGGCAGCCTTGCAGCGTGAAGTGGGATCACGCCTGCTGCAACGCCTGGAACTGGTAAAGCTGCAACCACGCAACATCCTTGATCTCGGATGCGGCACCGGCGAACTCAGCCATCGCCTGTTGAAAAAATACCGCAAGAGCCGGGTAACGGCCCTGGATATCGCCCACCCCATGCTGTTGCATGCCCGCAAGCGCGGCAGTTGGCTACGCAAGCCTTCCGTGATCTGTGCCGATGCGGAACGTCTGCCCTTTGCCGATAATCAGTTTGATTTACTGATTTCCAATCTCATGCTGCAATGGGTACAGAATATCGATGTGGCTTTCCAGGAATTTCAGCGTGTGCTGGCGCCCGGTGGCTTATTATTGTTCACCACCTTCGGCCCCGATACCCTGCAGGAATTGCGCGCCAGTTGGGCAGCGGTGGATGACTACACCCATGTGAACGCCTTTACCGATATGCATATCCTCGGCGATGCTCTGCTGCAAAGCCGCTTTGCCGAACCGGTAATGGATGTAGACCGCATGCAGGTGCACTACGAAGATGTCACCAGCCTGATGCATGACTTGAAACACATCGGCGCCCATAACATCAATGCTGGCCGCTGCCGCGGCCTCATGGGTAAAGACAAGCTCACCAAAATGCTGCGCGAATACGAAACCTTCCGCCGCGATGGCATGCTGCCCGCCAGCTATGAAGTGGTGCATGGCCATGCCTGGGCGCCTGTACAAACCAAAGAAAAGCCTGCGCCCAAAGGCGAATTCCGCTTTCCTTTAAGCCGTTTGCGGCGTAAATAACTGAGATTGTGGTGGTGCCTCTGGCGCGTAGAAGCCTTTCGGGTCAAGGCGATCATTGATCCTCTTCGAGGATCATCATGAATACCTTACCCTTCGGGTCAAGGCAAGAACGCGTCATTGCGAACGAAGTGAAGCAATCTCCTGAATCAGGCGCCTGCCTTCCCGGTTCCCGTTCGGTGACTACCACGCCATGAAGATTGCCACGCTGCTTCGCAGCTCGCAATGACGACGATTAGAAAAAAGAGAATCGCCATCCCGGCGCAGGCCGGGATCCATTTCGCACTGTGCTGCCCCCCTGGATTCCGGATCTTCGCTGCGCTTGTCCGGAATGAAGGTGGTTTATTCATCAATACCTTGCTCATGCAAGTCATTTACATTCCGCGACCGGTTTCATCCCTGTAAAATCCCGTACCCGACATAACGCAACCTCCCACAAACCGGTATGATAGCGCTCATGCAGAAAGGCTATTTCATCACCGGCACTGATACCGAAGTGGGCAAGACCGTGGTCAGTTGCGCATTGATTCATGTACTGCGCCAGCGGGGCTTGCGGGTTGCCGCCATGAAACCGGTGGCTTCCGGCTGTGAAACCACAGAGGATGGGTTGCGCAATGAAGATGCCCTGCATCTCGCCCGGACCAGTGGACTGGACTTCGCCTATGAAGTCATCAACCCCTATGCTTTTGCCCCAGCCATTGCGCCACACCTGGCCGCGCAGCAAGTGCATGTGGACATTTCCCTGGCGGTGATTCAACAGGCATTTCATCAGCTGGCTGCCGGCGCCGATCGGATTGTGGTGGAAGGCGCCGGTGGCTGGCTGGTGCCACTCAATGAAAGCCAATCCATGGCGGACTTGGCCCTGTGCCTGCAGTTACCAGTGATTCTGGTGGTGAATATCCGTCTTGGCTGCATCAACCATGCCCTGCTCAGTGCTGCCGCCATTCGCTCCTCGGGGTTGACGCTGGCGGGATGGGTTGCCAATGCCGCCATCCCCGAAGGTGAGCAACAGCAAGCCATCATCGATTCCATCGCCACACGCATTCATTGCCCGCTACTGGGTACGCTTCCTCATCACACCCACCCGTTTACAGCCGTGGAAGCACTCAGCCACGCACTACAACTACCGGACGCCTGATTTTGCTTATTGCCTCGGAAAAATTCGGTTCACTTCCCCTGCTGGCACTGATTCTGGTGAATCTCAGCCCGGTCATCGGGGTACTCTGGCTCGACTGGGATGTGGCCGCCATTGTGATTCTCTATTGGCTGGAAAACATCGTCATTGGCTTTTACAGCTTGGTGAAGATTCTGCAACGCAATGGCTTACCCGGCATCTTCCACACGCTGTTTTTCTGTATTCACTTTGGCGGTTTTTGTGGTGCCCA
>CBDUNQ010000299.1:0-3847 GCA_965368625.1 uncultured Gammaproteobacteria bacterium | reverse complement strand
GTGAGCCGCCTTACTCGAAGAAAAAGGTGGCTGTGCACAATCATCCCCGTTTTCCTTGGTGCAACAGCACAGGCGGGGACCACTCACACAGAGTATCGGTTACAAATTCAGAGCCTGTACTCTTTTCAATGAAAAATTTCACCCGACCCCGCATCGCGGGTGGCTGAAGCATAGGAAGAAATGCCTGACAGGCATGACAATGGAAGGACTGTCCCCGGGCTGCAGCCCGGGGACGGGAAACGGACCTAGCGGTCGTAATCGGGAGTGGCGCTGATCTTGTGAATACTCAGATCCGCACCCTGGAACTCCTGCTCCTGATCCAGGCGCAGGCCCACGGCGGCCTTCAGCCCGCCGTAGACAATAACACTGCCGGCCAGCGCCACCAGCACACCCAGCAGGGTGCCCACCCCCTGCGCGGCCAGGCTTACACCACCAAGACCACCCAGTGCTGTAGTGCCAAAGATTCCACAGGCAATGCCACCCCAGGCGCCACACAAGCCATGCAAGGGCCAGACACCCAGTACATCATCGATCTTCCAACGGTTCTGGGTAAGGGTAAAGGTCCACACAAACAGGGCACCCGCCACCAGGCCCGTGGTAAGTGCCCCCAGAGGATGCATTACATCGGAACCGGCACACACCGCCACCAGGCCCGCCAGTGGACCATTGTGCACAAAACCCGGGTCATTTCTTCCGGCCAGCAGGGCGGCCAGAATGCCACCCACCATGGCCATCAGAGAATTTACTGCCACCAGGCCACTCACGGCATCGATGGTTTGCGCGGACATCACATTGAAACCGAACCAGCCCACGGTGAGAATCCAGGCGCCCAATGCCAGAAAGGGAATGCTGGAGGGAGGGTGAGCGGTTACCTTGCCTTCCTTGGTATAGCGGCCATGACGCGCACCCAGCAAAAGTACCGCCGCCAGGGCAATCCACCCCCCCATGGCGTGCACCACCACCGAGCCGGCAAAATCATGAAAGGCTGCGCCAAAGCTGGACTCGATCCATTCCTGAACACCAAAGTTGCCATTCCAGGCAATGCCTTCAAAGAAAGGGTAAATCAGGGCCACGAGGGCAAAGGTGGCCGCCATCTGGGGATTGAATTTGGCCCGTTCAGCGATCCCGCCGGATACGATGGCGGGAATGGCAGCAGCAAAGGTGAGCAGGAAGAAAAACTTCACCAGTTCATAACCGTGTTTTTCCGCAAGCACCTCGGCGCCACTGAAAAAATCCACGCCATAGGCAATGGAAAATCCGATAAAGAAATACGCAATGGTGGAAATGGCGAAGTCCACGATGATCTTCACCAGGGCATTGACCTGGTTCTTAGTGCGCACCGTGCCCACTTCAAGAAAGGCAAAACCGGCATGCATGGCGAGCACCATGATGGCGCCGAGAAGAATAAATAAGACATCTGAACCTGCGTGGAGAGCTTCCATTTTGTTATCCCTGTGTGACCAATGCTCGAAATAGAAGCAAGCTATGCAAATTTCAGGCCGCGAATTCTATTTATATATATCAGTAAGTTGAGTGATTTTCGCTATCGGGTGCGCACAAATATAGTGCTGACATGCACTTTACGCACATATTTAGTGCATACCATGTCTGATAATGAGCGATGTGAGATAGTGCTTAGACATCCTCCCCTGCAAGGCCTTGCGACTCACTGCGCCGGGGAAGATTCGCGCTGTTTTACCTGCGTCCATTCGGCATCCATCTCTTCCAGGCTCCACTCCCGCAAGTCACGCCCCTGTTGTCTGGCTGCCGCTTCCAGTGCCGCAAAGCGCCGCTCAAATTTACTATTGGCCGCACGCAGGCTGGCTTCCGGATCCAATTCCTGATGCCGTGCCAGGTTCACCAGGGTAAACAGGAGATCGCCCACTTCTTCATCTATCGCAAGCCGACTGTGCTGTTGCCATGCCTGACGTAACTCGGCCAGCTCTTCTTCCATCTTGTCCAGCACCCCTTCCCCGTCATGCCAGTCAAATCCCACGCGCGCAGCGCGCGATTGCAGCTTGCGCGCGCGGGTAAGGGCAGGCAAGGCCAGGGAGACGCCATCCAAAAGACCCGCGTGTGGCGACTTATCAGCCCGTTCCCGCGCCTTTTGCGCTTCCCAGGCCTCGGTTTGCTGACGCGCATCCTCAATGCTGGCATCGGCGAATACGTGGGGGTGACGGCGAATCATCTTGTCATTGATGCTTTCCACCACGGCAGTAAAATCAAACCAGCCTTTTTCCCGGGCCATCTGCGCATGGAACACCACTTGAAACAACAGATCCCCCAGTTCATCACAGAGGGCTTGCGGGTCATCCTGCTCGATGGCTTCCGCCACTTCGTAGGCTTCTTCGAGGGTATAGGGGGCGATGCTGGCAAAATCCTGCTCCAGATCCCACGGACATCCTCCTTCCGGTGCCCGCAAACGGGCCATGATATCCAGCAGGCGGGCCATACCCTGCCCTTGGGGTAAGCGAGCGCTCATGGGGTCACCTTCACGTATTATCACACCCGCATTGTATACGCTTCACCGCAGACAAATAAAAAAGGCGGCCAGGGCCGCCTTTTTTACCGATCAGAATGACGATCAGGCCACTTGTTGCGAACCATCACTTTCACGGTGATACTTGGCCACACGTTCCACTTCATTCTTTGAGCCCAGAATCACCGGTACCCGCTGATGCAAGCCGGTGGGCTTCATTTCCATAATGCGCTCACGACCGGTGATACAGGCGCCGCCCGCCTGCTCCACGATGAAGCCCATGGGATTGGCTTCATACATGAGACGCAGCTTGCCATCCTGCCCTTTGGCCTTGAGCTTTTCATCGATGGGGTACATGAAGATACCGCCACGGGTCAGGATACGGTGCACTTCCGCCACCATGGAAGCCACCCAGCGCATGTTGAAGTCTTCACCGCGTGCACCTTCCTTACCGGCAATACACTCATCCACATAGCGCTTGATGGGCGCTTCCCAATGACGCTGGTTGGACATATTGATGGCGAATTCGCGGGTATCCGCCGGAATCGTCATGTCAGGATGGGACAAAATGAATTCACCGATGGAACGATCCAGGGTGAAACCATTGACGCCATGACCGGAAGTCAGAACCAGCATAGTGGCCGGACCGTACACGGCATAACCGGCGCATACCTGTTTGGTGCCCGGCTGCAGGAAATCCTCGACCGTGGGATTTTCACAACCTTCCGGTGCCCGCAGAATGGAAAAGATGGTGCCGACGGATACATTCACATCGATATTGGAGGAACCATCCAGGGGGTCGAACAGAATGAGATACTTGCCGCGGGGATACATGTCGGGAATCGGCAGGGGATCATCCATTTCCTCGGAAGCCATACCCGCCAGGTGGCCGGTCCACTCCAGGGAATTGACCATGACATCATTGGAAATGATATCCAGTTTCTTCTGGGTTTCACCCTGCACATTTTCGCTTTCTGCGGAACCGAGAATGCCGATCAGGCCACCACGGTTCACAGCACAGGCGATTTTCTTGCAGGCGGTTAAGATATCGTTCAATAGGGAGGTAAAATCACCGGTGGCACCGGGTGTACGGCGCTGTTCCTCGATAATGAACTGGGTCAGGGTGGTACCATGATCCATGGGTAGTTCCTCAAATCGGTAAGGTGGATTGCACACCTGCCAGGCAGGCGCATGAAAAAATTGAACTATACGTTTATCAGAATATAGCCAATAATTGAATTAATGGCTGGCATTCTGAATTTCGGCGTCCATCCAAAGTGAATTTGTGGATTCCGCCGTCTGGCGTCAAAACCCTGTTTTTAACAAGGATATAATCCATGTCGCATACGCTCCCTTCACTGCTGTACC
>CBDUNQ010000298.1:0-3851 GCA_965368625.1 uncultured Gammaproteobacteria bacterium | reverse complement strand
GAGACGCCACCACCCATTGAGGCGCATCTCTTCGGTACACCGCAACAGCATGTCAATCTGGTACGGCGTGTGCTCGATCCCACGGGCAGACAGATTGTAGGGCATATCCTGGTGAGCTTTGCGGTGCCGGTATTGCAGCAGATTCTCGATGGCCCGCAAGTGAATGGCTATGTGGAAATTCAGCAGCGTGCCACCAAGGGTCCCCCCCTGGTGCTGGCCAAGCGTGGCAATGGTACGTACCGTCAGGGTAAGCAAACGGCCCTGGCTCCCATTTCCGGGAGCCGCTGGAATCTTGCGTACTGGGCGGGGGAAACCGCCATGGATGCCGGGCACCAGTTGGGGTTTATCGGCTTGTCGACCTTCGCCATTGCAGCGGGTGGTCTGGCCCTGCTGCTGTTTCTTTCCTTCCGCCGGCTCTCCCGTGCACTGCAACAAGACCAGATCACCCTGATCAACATCGTGAAGGATATGCGTGATGGCCGCACGCAGACCGGTTATCAGGCACAGCTCAAGGAATTGCAGAATGCCGTGGGGATCATGGCGCGCACTGCCAGTGCCGGCGTGGCCGCCGCACCGGCGGCGAGCAAAGGTCGTGCACCGGCAGATTCGGGTGCAGTCCAAGGAAAGGAGGAGGGGCCGGATTTACTCTTCGATCACGATCCCCTGGATATTGCCCCGGTGGGTGCCGTGGTGGACCCTTCCATTTTCCGTGCCTATGACATTCGGGGAGTGGTTGCCAAATCCCTGACACCGGAAGCCGTCTATGAAATCGGCCGTGCCATTGGCAGCGAAGCCTATGAGCGCGGGCAGCAGACCCTGGTGGTGGCCCGTGACGGTCGCCTCTCCGGTCTGGAATTGACGGAGGCCCTGATCCGCGGTCTGGTGTCTACCGGGCGCGATGTCAAGGACATCGGTATGGTGCCTACGCCGGTACTGTATTTTGCTGCTCATTACCTCGATACCCACTCGGGTGTCATGGTGACCGGGAGCCACAATCCCGCTGAATATAATGGATTCAAGGTGGTGCTCGATGGTGAAACCCTGGCCAATCGCGCCATCACCAATCTGTATCGCAGGATTCAGGATGGCGATCTGTTGAGTGGCGAAGGGTCGGTGGAAGAGGTGGATGTCCTGCCAGACTATATCGAGCGCATCAAGGCGGATGTAATCTTGCCGCGGCCACTCAAAGTGGTGGTGGACTGTGGAAATGGTGTGGCCGGGGAAGCGGCACCGCGCTTGTTGCGGGCGCTGGGTTGTGAAGTGGTGGAACTGTTCTGTGAAGTGGATGGGAATTTTCCCAATCACCATCCGGATCCCAGTCGCATAGAGAACCTGGGTGCTTTGATTCGTGCCGTGGGCGAGCAGGGGGCTGAGGTGGGTCTTGCCTTTGACGGCGATGGTGATCGCATTGGCGTGGTGGCTTCGGCAGGAGAAATCATCTGGCCCGATCGTTTGATGATGCTCTTCAGCATGGATATTCTGAATCGTAACCCTGGCGGTCAAATCCTCTACGATGTGAAATGCACCCGCAATCTGGCCAAGGTGATCCGCGATTTTGGTGGTGATTCCCTGATGACCAAGACCGGTCATTCCCTGATCAAAGCCAAAATGAAAGAAACCGGCGCGCTACTGGCCGGAGAGATGAGTGGTCATATTTTCTTCAAGGAACGCTGGTTCGGTTTTGATGACGGACTGTATGCGGCTGCCCGTCTACTGGAGATTCTGGCCAATGATCACCGCAGCTCCAGCAGTGTCTTCGATGCCCTGCCGGACAGCGTGAATACACCGGAATTACATGTGCCCATGGAAGAGGGTGAGCCACACCCCTTCATGGAGCGTTTGCTGGCCAGTGCCCATTTTGAAAATGCCCAGGTGCATACGGTGGATGGGCTGCGGGTGGAATTCGAGGATGGCTGGGGCCTGGTGCGGGCATCCAATACCACTCCGGTGCTGGTGTTGCGCTTTGAGGCCGATGATGAAGAAGCCATGCAGCGTATCCAGGAAGATTTCCGGCGCGTGATGTTGCAGGTGGAACCGGAGTTGCAACTTCCCTTCTAGTAGGAGCGAGCGAACCGCGCTGGAAACACAAGCATTCGCGAGCTTTGCTCGCTCCGACGGGGGCAGCTTGCAAGGGTACTGGGCGAGCACAGGGCGGGCAGTGTAACCGGCACCTGCTGCACCTGACCCTGCAGAAGAATGCGCGTTAACCCCTCGGTACTTGATTATTTTGCGTAGTCCCTCGCTTATGGGTACTCTTTGCCCTTTCATTGACCCGTACGGATGCCATGAGCCTAACCAGCGAACAAGCCACCAATGTCGCCCACGTACTGACGGAGGCGATGCCCTATATCCGCCGCTTCACCAATAAAACCGTGGTGGTGAAATACGGCGGTAACGCCATGGTGGATGAAAAGCTCAAGGAAGGTTTTGCCCGCGATATCGTGCTGATGAAGCTGGTGGGCATCAATCCGGTGATCGTCCACGGCGGTGGCCCGCAAATTGGCCAGTTGCTGGAGAAGATCGGCAAGAAGTCCGAATTTATCGAAGGCATGCGCGTCACCGACAGTGAAACCATGGATGTGGTGGAAATGGTGCTGGGGGGGCTGGTCAACAAGGAAATTGTCAGCCTCATTTCCAGTCATGGCGGTCGTGCCGTCGGTCTTACCGGCAAGGATGGTGAATTGATTCATGCCCGCAAGATGAAGGTCACCCGCCATAGCCCGGGTATGCAGGCCCCGGAAATCATCGACATCGGCCACGTGGGTGAAGTCTCCAGTATCGATCCATCGGTAGTGGATATGCTGGTAACAGGCGACTTTATTCCGGTGATTGCCCCGGTGGGTGTGGATGAAACCGGGCAGTCCTACAATATCAATGCCGACCTGGTGGCGGGCCGTCTGGTGGAAGTGCTGGGTGCGGAAAAACTGATCCTGCTGACCAATATCAAGGGCTTGCTGGATAAGGAAGGGAACCTGTTGACGGGCTTGTCCGCGGCACGGGTCAATGACTTGATTGCCGATGGCACCATCCATGGCGGAATGCTACCAAAGATTCAGTGCGCCCTGTCGGCGGTGCAATCGGGCGTCAAGGCGGCACACATCATTGATGGGCGGGTGGAGCATGCGGTACTGGTGGAGTTGTTTACCGATCAGGGGATCGGCACACTGATCCGCGGCTGATCCCGTCAGCTTGAGTGCCGGGCAACCACAGCGGGGCGGCGGCTGATCAGTAACCGCCCATCTGGGCCGCTGCTTTTTGCCTGGCTTCTTCCTCCAACCGTTTCAACTCCCGAAAACGCTCGATTTCCTCTTCGAATTTGGCACTGAGCTGCCGTTGTTCCTGTTCCTTCTGGGCGATATAAGCCAGATTGTTTTCAATTTGCTCGCGGGTGCTGAGGATTTCTTCATGCAGCTTCTTGGGTACCGGTTTGCCACTGCGCTCCAGGGCAGCCGCTTCACCGGTCTGATCCGCGAGGCGATTGCGCAGGCTATCGATACGGCCATTGGTGACCCGGATAATGGCATTGATGGCATCCACCTTGCCATTGCGTGTCATGACCATTTCATCTTCATTGGAAAAGGTGTCGAGCAATATCCGATCCCGGGTAGCCTGTTCCTGGCGGCGCTTTTCCTCTTCTTTTTTCACTTGTTCCAATCGATGTAACTCGGCGCGTTCTTCCGGCGTCTTGGCACGTTCCTTGACATCAACAGTGATGCCCTGCTCATTGAGGGTTTTCTGTTCTTGCTTGGCATATTGCGGCGGGATGCGATCGCCATACTGTACGCGGCCGTTTTCATCCACCCACTTGTACAGTTTGGCATGTGCCAGCCCCGAGCCCAAGGCCAGGCAAA
>CBDUNQ010000297.1:0-3854 GCA_965368625.1 uncultured Gammaproteobacteria bacterium | reverse complement strand
CATAGGTATGGTGGCTGGCCCTGGCTGATACTACTGATGCTGGTGCAGCCCTTGTCAGTGCAGAGTCAGAGTCTGGGATTTTCCGCCAGAGCGCTGCAACAGTTGCCACAGCAGTCGCCACGGGAGGCACGCATTTTTGTCTCGCCACAGGGTGTGCGTATGGAATACCTCCGCTATGGAGTACCGGTAGTGGAAATCTATAACCTGGAACAGAAACGCGCCTGGTTATTGATGCCCGAGCAACAGCGTTATCTGGAGCGTAACATGCCTGAACACCTGACAAGCAGCATTCTACGGGGAAACCATGATGCCAATCCCTGTGTCAGCTTCCCGCTGGCACACTGTGTTCGTCTAGGTGAAGAACTACTCAATGGCAGGCGCGCAATCAAATGGCAGATGACCGTGGAGCAGAATGGGCAGTCCCTGCACAGCCTGCACTGGATAGAACTTGAAGACAATATGCCGCTCAAACAGATCTGGCCCGATGGTACTGTCAATGAGATGCAGTATCTGGGCAGGGAGCAGCGCAATCAGCGTAATACGCTCAAATGGCAGTGGGTCAGTGTTTCACCCGAAGGAAAACAGCAGATATCCACCTTATGGTACGACCCCGAGCTGACCTTCGCGATACGCGAAGAGCTACCGGGTGGCTATGTGCGCGAACTCGATGAAATCAGGGTGGCAGAGCAGCCCGGTTCCTTGTTTATCGTTCCTGAAGGCTTTACCCAGACCGATTTGCCAGGGGGTCCATCGGAAGGTAACAGGATGCCCGCGACGACGATCAGGGATCACCTTCCCTGGCGCAATCAGCAGGGCAGGGAGTAAATCCATGAAATTCATACAGCGTGTTATCAGTCATGGCTTGATCATCGGTATCATCGCCGTAGCAGTACTTGGCTTCTGGTATCGGGCTGAAATATTTCCGAATCAGTTCGCCGCACCGGCAGAGACAGGTGCGCAGCAGAGTGTGAGTGGCAGCGAGGCAGAGGGGATCGCCAAGCGCCCTGAGCAAAGCGACACTACGGGTAATAATCGCTTGGCTGCCGATAGGCCAATCGCGCAGCCCTCCCAAGAGTCCGCCGGTCTTGATTTGCCCCCCATGCAGGATGAAGCGCAGGTGGTTTCTGAAGCAGCATTACCCCCCCTGGTGGATGAAGAGGTACTGGCTTCACAGCAACTGGAGGAGGCAGCACCGCTGTCAACGCGATCAGACGCTGAAGATGAGCCTTCCATACCCGAGCATGTAGCCGGGCGTGATGATGATGTACAGGCACCGGGCCAAGAGATAGTGGCCGCCGGCGAAGAGGCTATTGCGGATCCCGTGGAGGCGGCGGCTGCCGTGTCAGGACAAAGCCAGACCACAGCGTCTTCTGCTACCGGCAATCCATCCTTTTCCACCATACAGGCCAGTAACCAGCAGAGTATATCCGTACCAGAAGTGGCGGATGCCGATCTTCAGGAAGCACGGGATGCCTTTTGGCGACGTGATTTTGCCGCGGCAGAGGAACACTATCAACAGGTGATTGCTGCCGATGATGCCAATGCGGATGCCTATGGGGAACTGGGTAACCTGTATTTTCAACAGGGTGAGTGGGAGCGTGCAGCCAGTGCCTATTTTGAGGCAGCGCAGCGTCTTGTTGCCAGCGGGCAAGCGCAACGGGCCCAAGCCATATTGCCGGTGTTACGCGGCCTGGATGCGGAACGCGCCAATGAACTGGAAACGGTTTTATGGCAGCGGAATAGACCGGGTTAATGGTGTGTAACAACATTGAATGCTTGTGTGAGCCAATAGAAATTTACTGATTTCGGTGTCATGCAAGGGAGCGTTCATTAAACAGAAGGGTGTTGGATGACCAACCATCAGGACAAGCCAGCGGAAGAAACCGATCCTCCTAAAGAGGAACAGGGTTTCCCCATGGAGGACATGAGTAAATGCATGAACCAGTTCTCCAAGAGCTTCGAGGCCAGTGCGCGGCGCTGGGAGCTGGTGGTTTACCCCTCTTTACTTGCCTTTGTGATATTGGCGGCTTATGGCTTTTACCTGATCTATAAGCTGACAAATGATGTAGATAGAATCACCAATCATTTTGAAACCGTGGCATATACCATGGTGAGTGTTTCGGAGAACATGAAGGATGTATCCGTCCATATGGCAAGCGTGAATGAAAATATGACTTCCATGACCAATGTCATCAGTAAACAGGAATTGTTGATGCAGGTTATGGTTGAGAGTATGGACAATATGAACAACAACATGAAACACATGAATCACAGCATGGGTAATATGTCGATGACTATGTACGAGATGCGTTTCGATACCGCCAATATGGGGCATGATATGAAAAATGCGACCGGTCCAATGCGTTTTATGAATAATTTCATGCCCTGGTGAAATGGGCTCGATAGCACTCTGATAACGATATTGCAGGAGGAGGGAGATGGCAGGTCCAAGCAAAACCCTCCGCAAGAGACTCAAGAGTCTTGAATCTCATTTGCGGGAAGAGAACCCGATATTAGTGGAGGCGATTTCCGGATTTCGCAAGCTTTCCCGGATCGGTTACTCCATGGGATTGCTATCCGAAGATGAGTCCTATGCGACGCAGATTTCCTGGT
Source organism: uncultured Gammaproteobacteria bacterium (assembly GCA_965368625.1). Lineage (GTDB taxonomy): Bacteria > Pseudomonadota > Gammaproteobacteria > DSM-19610 > DSM-19610 > JAIVHA01. The sequence goes on along the minus strand of CBDUNQ010000297.1, from coordinate 1,241 downwards.
GGCCACTGATTTCGGTACTCGGCACCTTTTCATCGGGTAAATCCACCTTTATCAACCATCACCTTGGCTACCCGTTGCAGGATACAGGGAACCAGGCCGTGGATGACAAGTTCACGGTGATTTGTTTCGGTGCGGAAAAGGAAGCACATGTATTACCGGGGCTGGCGCTGGATGCCGACCCTCGTTTTCCCTTTTATCAGACCAGTGAGGAACTTGAATCCGTTGCACCCGGCGAGGGACGTCGCATCGATGCCTATCTGCAATTGAAGACCTGTAACAGTGAAACATTGCGTGGACGTATCCTCATCGATTCCCCCGGATTTGACGCCGATTCTCAGCGCAGTGCCACCCTGCGCCTTACCAACCATATTATTGCCCTGTCTGATCTCGTGCTGGTGTTTTTCGATGCACGCCATCCGGAACCCGGTGCCATGAGCGATACCCTTGCGCACCTGGTACGGGGGACCGTGGATCGCTCCGATAGCAGTAAATTTCTCTATATCCTCAATCAGATGGATACCACGGCCCGGGAAGACAATCCGGAAGAAGTGGTGGGTGCCTGGCAGCGGGCGCTGGCACGTGAGGGGCTTACCTCCGGTCGCTTCTATTGTATTTATGATCCCGATGCGGCGGTTCCCATTCAGGATGCTGCCCTGCGCCGGCGCTTTGAGTGGAAGCGCGAGCAGGATATGGATGAAATCAATACGCGGATGCAACAAGTCAGTACGGAACGCTGTTACCGCGTCATCGGGGCACTGGAAAAGCGCGCACTGGAAATCGAGGAAGTCTATGTTCCCCACCTGCGAACCCTGATCAGGCGGTGGCGTAACAAGGTTCTCCGTTCCGAGGGTCTGTTACTCTTGTTCGCTGTATTGGCGGGGGGCGGAGTGTGGTTGGCAAAATGGCCTCTGCCCGGCTGGATGCAGCAGTTCTGGCAGTATGCCTCACAAAATCTTCACAACCAGTTATTAACCGGCGCCGGTGCCGTGGCCCTGCTGTTACTGGCCCATTTTTATATACGCAGACAGTGTGCCGATTCGGTGGTCCATGAAATCATGGCGCAGGAATCCCCGGAAGAGGGAAGGCGGCTGAAACGGGCATTTCTGCGCAATACCCGAATCTACCGCAGCATATTTTCACCGGACCCCATAGGCTGGGGGCGCTGGAACCGCAGGCGATTGCAGCGACTCATGCTGGATGCCGATCGTTTCGTGCAAACCCTCAATGATCGTTTCACCGAT
>CBDUNQ010000296.1:0-3854 GCA_965368625.1 uncultured Gammaproteobacteria bacterium | reverse complement strand
AGCATATGCCCCAGCACGGCACCCACGATGCCAAAGGGTATGGCCGCCATGACGATCATGGGCTGAATATAACTGCGAAACGGGATGGCCAGCAGTATATAGATCACCAGCATGGCCAGTAAAAAGCTGGTAAGCAAGCTGGCCATGGAGTCACGCATATCCGCCTGCTGCCCTTCAAAACCATAACTCAGACCCGGGTAATCGCGTACCAGTTGCGGTAATACATCAGTCTTGATGGAAGCCAGAATCTGGGTTGCCGCCTGACGCGGCAACACATCGGCTGTCACGCTCACGGCGCGCCTTCCATCACGCCGGTCGATACTGGTATAGGCACGGCTGCGGGTGATTTCCGCCACCTGTCGCAAGGGTACACGGCTACCTGAAGGGGTGTGAATGAGTAACTGCTCGATGTCATAGGCACTGCTACGCTGCGATTCAGGCAGGCGGACCAGCACTTTGACTTCATTTCGTCCACGCTGTTGACGTAGCGCTTCCGCGCCATAAAAGGCATTGCGCACTTGCCGCGCCACTTCACGGGCCGTCAACCCCAGGCTGCGGCCTTCAGGCAACAGTGCGAAGTCATATTGCAATTTACCGGGTGAAAATCCATCATCGATATCCTTGGCCGCAGGAAACTGGGCCAGGGCCTCGGCCAGTGCAGCGCTGGCAAGATCCAGCTTGTGCACATCGCGGTGACTTAACTCTACCGTCAGTGCCGCTCCCGATGCCGGCCCGCCACGATCCGATTCAAAGCGCAGCGATTCCACACCGGGAAGCGTATCCACGTGTCCACGCCACTCCCCCGCCAGGACACCGGTGCTGATGGGTCGTATTTTGGGATCAGTAAGGTACAGGGTAAGGGTCACTTCCTCATTGTCGATTTCCGCCAGGATACCTTCTGATAACCGTGTACCTCCATTTTCCTCCACTACGCGATGGGCGGCCGCCAGCAAATGGTCGCGGACTTCCCGTGCTTTTTCCAGGGGACTGCCATAGGGCAGCTTGGCGGTCACCACCGCACGATCCGATTCGGTAACCGGCATCAGCACAAACCCGGTGCGGCCACTGGCGACAAAGCCCAGTACGCCGATCAGCACTGCGAGCCCAATGGCCACGGTAAGGTACCGATGCTTCAAGGCCAGGCGTATGGCCGGCCCATAACGATCATGAATAAAATGACGCACCCCATTACTGAAATGCTGCTGCCGGTCATGCAACCAGCTTCCTGCCCGTGTGCTACTGCGAGAATCCGTATGCGCAACATGAGATGGCAATACAAACAGGGCTTCCACCCAGGACAGCACAAATACCGTACCCACCACCAGAGGAAAAATAACAAACAGCTTGCCCACCATTCCTGGCACAAAATACAGCGGCATGAAGGCAACGATGTTGGTGAGAATACTGAAACTGATGGGTATCGCCACATCGCGCGCACCCTGAATGGCGGCATCGATGTTATTCATGCCCTGTTGACGATACTCATAAATATTTTCACCGGCGATAATGGCATCGTCCACCACAATACCCAGGGCGATGATGAAGGCAAACATGGAAACCATGTTGACGGAAACGTCCATTCCCGGCAAAAACAGGAATGCTCCCAAAAAGGCCGTGGGGATACCCATGGTAACCCAGAAGGCCAGCTTGAATTCCAGAAACACGCCCAACATCACCAATACCAGCGTCAAGCCGATAAGGCCATTTCTCATCAACAGCTCAAGACGTTGCTGATAAATCAGGGATTGATCTATATTGACTACGGCATGAATGCCTTCCGGTAATGCCGGTTCGGCATCCGTAAGGGTTTCCCGCACGGCTTGCGCCACACTGAGCGGTGTCTGATCACCGACCCGGTATACTTCCAGACTGGCAGCCGGCAGACCGTTAAAGGTCTGTTCTCGATTACTGTCATCAAAGCCCTCCATGACATTGGCCAGCTCCCCCAATAGTACCTGGCTGCCCTCGGGAGTGGTAATGACGGGAATCCTGGCAAACTCACGTGCCCAGTCACTGCGCTGTTTGACGCGCAGCAAGATTTCTCCACCCGTAGTCTTGATACCACCGCCGGGTATCTCCACGGCCATATTATTGATTACACGCGCCACTTCATCGTGCGTTATGCCATAGCGTCGCAAGGCTTCACGGCTGATCTCGACGTGAATCTCGAGATCCCTGACCCCCTTCAGCTCCACCTGGGTGATCCCCTCATGCTGCAACAGCTGATCACGCAACTGTTCCGTCAATTCCCGCAACACGCGCTCAGAAGCATCACCATAGAGCACTACCGATTGTACCAGCCGCTTATGGGTGGACATATTGATCTGCGGTTCTTCGGCATCCTCGGGAAAGGTGGTAATACGATCGATTTCCTGTTGAATGTCCTGATAGGCTTTTTGCGCATCCGCTCCTTCCAGCAATTCTGCTGAAATGCGCGCACTGCCCTCATTGGCGCTGGAGCGGATTTCATCGATACCATCGATGCCGTTGATGGCATCTTCCACCGCCAGCACAATACCCTGCTCCACTTCTTCAGGACTGGCGCCGGGATAGGCCACAGTGACGTTAATGGCATCGAGATCAAAGTCAGGAAACACTTCCTTTTTCATCTTGCCCGCCATGAAGAGCCCACCCAGCAACAGCACCAGCATCAACAGATTGGGTGCCACACGGTTGTGTACCATCCAGGCAATGGGGCCGCCTGAGGAAGCAGGGATATGAGATTGCTTATTCATTTTGTGCATCTACCGGCTGTGCTTCCACTGCTGTTTGCGGTACGGCATCTTCTCTTTCGGAATCCACCTGGCGTAGCGCCATGCCATGGACCGGTGCGGCCAGATTGGTCGCTACCACCCGCTCTCCCGCCGCCAGGCCATCGGTAATCACCACCTGTTCCGGGCCACGGAATGCCACTTGTACAGCACGGATTTCCAGATGCTCATCGTCATCCATCAACCAGACCCGGTCATTGTCACGCAGTAATTCTCGCGGCAGGGAAACCGCTGCGGGTATTATCCGACCCTGTATGGTGGCACGTACATAACTGTTGATCAGCAGGGAGGGTTGATCGGCATTCCCGGGTTGTTGCGCTAAAGGGTCTTCGATTTCCACCAGTAGCTTCGCCATTCTCCCGGCACTGTCCAGCTCCCCCGAAAGACGGATGACCCGGCCATTGCGATACACGCCTTGGCCCCAGGCCGCTTCGTCATAGATGTGTACCTCGGATCCCTCTTCCTTTTCATTTCGGGGAATCTGAATCCATTTCAACTCATCCACGGGTACCGCGAGTTCCACCCAGAAGCGGTCACTGCCAATCAGTGTTGCCAGATGGGTATTGCTGTTGACCCGGCTGCCCGGATCAATCTCCCGGCTTTGCACCAGCGCCGCAAAGGGCGCGCGAATCCGGGTACGCTGAAGATCCAGCCTTGCCCGCGCCAGGGCCGCCTCCGCCAGGGTAATGTTCGCCTTGCTGCTCTGCAGTTGCGGCTTGCGCAACAGCAAATCCAGCTCTTCGGCGTCAACCTCGTCTCCCAGCAGCTTCAATTCCTGCCGGGCTATCAATTGCTGGCCCTGCTCGATTTGCAGATTGCTCTGTGCCTGAATCAGTTCGCTTTCCCTTTGCTGTACCGCCAACTGGTAATCCTGGTCATCAATGCGCAGGAGTTCTTCGCCTTCGTTCAGCAAACCGCCGGGCAAAAGGTTTTCATTGATCGTCAACACTTCTCCGCTTACCTGGGGTTGCAGGGTGACTACGCGTGCCGGAATCACGGTGCCCATGGCTTCCACTTGCAAGGCAACCGGTGCACGGTTCACCACCAGGGTTTCCACCAGTCGCGCCTGCTTGGCTGCCGGGG
>CBDUNQ010000295.1:0-3855 GCA_965368625.1 uncultured Gammaproteobacteria bacterium | reverse complement strand
CACGTCTGCCCGATAGGAAACCGTACCGTCTTTGTTGACCCGCTTCCGTATGGAAGCCATTACAAGCTTCCCAAGATGATATTACTGCTGCATGCCATTGCCGACTCCCTGTACACGTGATGGTAAGGGCCTCCTTGGTGTCTCCCCACCTTGGCAACCCGCCTCTATAAGCATCTGAGAAAAGATTACAACAAACTGCAAAACCTTACAACACGGGATATATAATCCCCGTGTTAATTTGTGTATAGACACTAATTAATAATAAGTAACGTCAGTGCGCCATGAGAAAGGCGCACTTATGGCGCAACTGAGGCGCATAAAAGCTCAAACCAGACCATTCTCAGAAATGAAATTGATTTGTTTTAGATGGTGAAGGCGTTCGATTTTTTAGATAGCCATTCTGGCGAAGACCACCAAGAGCAGCGCGCTTTGCGAGGGTCTTTTGATTGCAATTGCGCCACCAGTGCGCCACAGGCGGTTACGCCTGTTATCGCTCTAGCAGTTTTTTACTGATTTACATGGGGAAAAATGGTGCCCAGGGACAGAATCGAACTGCCGACACGGGGATTTTCAATCCCCTGCTCTACCGACTGAGCTACCTGGGCTCAAGAGAACGCGTATTAAAGCCGGAGCCATGGCCACAGTCAAGGGATCTTGTGAAAAAAAATGATTTTCAACCACTTATGACCTTATAACCTGAGAGCCCCAGCCATCTTCCGGCCGCAAAAGCCACGCCATCCGCGGGGAGAGCCCTAACCGTACTGACGCTGATAAAAGTCTTGATACTCCCCGGAGCGCACCCGGCTGCACCAATCCAGGTTTTCCAGATACCACTGTATGGTGCGCTCAATGCCCGAAGCGAAGTCATGCTGGGGCTCCCAGCCCAACTCCTGCTGGATCTTGCGGGAATCAATGGCATAGCGGCGATCATGTCCCGGGCGGTCTTTTACGTAGGTGATCAGTTCCCGATAGGGGGCTGCCCCCGGCCGCAGCTCATCCAGGCGATCGCAAATGGTATGGACGATGGACAGGTTTTCCCATTCATTGGATCCCCCGATATTATAGGTCTCACCAACCCGCCCCCCCTTCAGCACGGCACCTATGCCACGGCAATGGTCTTCCACATAAAGCCAGTCGCGAATATATTTGCCATCTCCATAAATCGGCAATGGCTTGCCTTCCAGGGCATTGAGGATCACCAGGGGAATCAGCTTTTCCGGAAACTGGAAGGGTCCATAATTATTGGAACAGTTGGTGGTCAGCACCGGCAAGCCATAGGTTTCATGGTATGCACGCACCAGGTGATCGGAAGCCGCCTTGGAGGCCGAGTATGGACTATTGGGTGCAAAGGCGGTGGTTTCTGTAAAGGCCGGATCGGTTGCCCCCAGGCTGCCATAGACTTCATCCGTGGAGACATGCAGAAAACGGCAGTGGGAACATTCCTTCCCCCACACCGTGCGCGCCACTTCCAGTAATTGAAAGGTGCCATGTACATTGGTCTTGATGAACGCTTCGGGCCCGAGAATGGAACGGTCGACGTGAGATTCGGCGGCAAAGTTGACGACCGTATCAATGCCTTCCTGTTCAAACAGGGTTTGCACCTGATTGCGATCGCCGATATCCCCTTTTACAAACTGATACTGGGGGTGCTCGGCTACTGCGCGAAGACTTTCCAGGTTCCCCGCATAGGTAAGCGCGTCTAAATTAATCAGCCGATCCTGCGGATGAGCATCCAGCCAGTAATGAACAAAGTTGGAGCCAATAAACCCGGCACCGCCGGTAACCAAAAGGGTACTCATGCCTGTAACTCCTGCATCATGGAACGAAGGCCATCACGCCAGTGGGGAATCGGTCTGCTGACTGCGGCACGTAGTTTCCGCTTATCCAGCACTGAATAGGCGGGACGTACGGCTGCGGTGGGATAATCGGAGGTGGGTATGGGCTGCAGGGAACGTAGCGACAGGGGCATGCCAAGCTCACGTGCCACGTCCACTGCCGCACTGGCCAGATCATACCAGGAAGCCACGCCTTCATTGGTAGCATGAAAAACCCCCTGCGCCTGCTGCCCCATGAGTTCAAGCAGCATCCAGGAAAGGTCACCGGTCCAGGTAGGTGTACCCAACTGGTCATCCACCACTCGAAGCGCTTCCCGCTCTCCGGCCAGACGCAGAATGGTTTTCACGAAATTCTGACCGTGGGCGCCATGCACCCAGGCGGTACGCACCACCAGTGTTTCTGGCAAATGTTCCAGCACCGCTTGTTCGCCTTCCCACTTGGATTGGCCATACACACCCAGAGGATGGGCGGCATCCGCTTCGCCATACGGCATGGATTGCTTACCATCGAAGATAAAATCTGTGGACACCTGCAACAATCGGCCACCGCTCCGGGATACGGCCCGGGCAATTGCGGCTGCTCCATCGCGGTTTACGGCAAAGGCCAGGTCACGATCCGTTTCCGCCCGATCCACCTGGGTATAAGCGGCACAGTTGACCACCCAGTCGGCCGCCTGCTCACCAATCACACGGGTAATGGCTGCTTCATCGGTGAGATCCATATCCCGCTGACACAGGGGCACCACTTCATTACCCTGGCGGTTCAGCAAACGGCAGAGATCCGTGCCCAGCTGTCCGTCTGCACCGGTCACCAAAACCCTCACAATGCTTCTCCATAGGACGGCAACAGGGAGCCCAGCTCATGCAAAAGCCGATTGTTTTGATCCTTTTCCGAAAGGCGATACTCCAGGTCCGGCCATTGAATTCCGATGGCCGGATCATTCCAGCGCACCCCATGCTCGCTGGCGGGATCATAATAGCTGGTGCATTTGTAGAGAAAATCCGCCGTTTCACTCACTACACAGAAACCATGGGCAAAGCCCGGAGGCACATAAAACTGACGATGATTCTCACCCGACAGGTTCACACCTACCCACTTCCCGAAATGAGGCGAGCCTGCACGGATATCCACCGCCACATCAAACACTTCTCCCTGGGTAACCCGCACCAGCTTTCCTTGCGGGTTACGCAACTGATAGTGCAAGCCACGCAATACACCACGACCGGAGCGGGAATGATTATCCTGCACGAAGGTATCGGGCAAGCCCGCTTCCGCGTATCGCTGGGCATGATACGATTCAAGGAAGAAACCACGCGGGTCACCATGCACCTTTGGCTCAATGATCAATACGCCGGGCAAGGCCGTCTCCAACACCTTCATTGCGCATCTTCCCTTAGAATATCCAACAGGTATTCGCCATAGTTACTTTTTACCAGTGGCTCCGCCAAGCGTTGCAACTGCTTGGCATCGATATAGCCCAGACGATAGGCGATCTCTTCCGGACAACACACCTTCAAGCCCTGCCGCTGCTCAATGGCTTCGATAAAAGTGGCTGCCTGCAGCAGGGAAGCATGGGTGCCCGTATCCAGCCAGGCCGTACCGCGACCCAGCAATTCCACATTGAGCTGGCCCATTTCCAGGTAGCGACGGTTGATATCGGTAATTTCAAGTTCACCGCGCGGAGAGGGTTTAAGTGCTGCCGCCATTTCCACCACCTGGGCATCGTAGAAGTAGACGCCGGTAACGGCATATTTGGACTTGGGTGCACGGGGCTTTTCTTCGATACTGATCGCCTTGCCCTCGCCATTGAACTGCACCACACCATACCGCTCAGGGTCTTGTACACGATAGCCGAAAACGGTAGCCCCCTGATCCTGCTGGGCGGCACGATGCAGGGTTTCCGCCAGGCCGTGGCCATAGAATATGTTGTCCCCCAGGACCAGCGCGCAGGGAGAATCCCCGATAAAATCGCGCCCGATAATAAAGGCTTGCGCCAGACCATCCGGAGAAGGTTGCTCG
>CBDUNQ010000294.1:0-3865 GCA_965368625.1 uncultured Gammaproteobacteria bacterium | reverse complement strand
ACGGATTTTTTCACCGTACCGGTTTTCCCCGCCACCCGGTAACCGGCAATCTTGGCCGCCATGCCGGTGCCTTCGGCGCTGATCACTTCTTCCATCATGCGCCGCACCTGACGTGCGATTTCCGGCGCCATCACTTGCCGGCCTTCGGGAATCTGTTCTTGATAAAGAAAGGAAACCGGGCGCAACACACCATCGCTTGCCAGCACCGAATAGGCTTGCGCCAACTGCAATGGGGTCACCGAAAGGCCATACCCAAAGGAAAGGGTGGCGGTTTCAATGTCACGCCAGCGATGATGATTGGCCAGCAAGCCGGATACCTCCCCGGGAAAACCACTACCCGTGCTGACACCGAAACCCACATCGGAGAGCAGGCTCCAGAGTTGCCTGGGTGGCAGGGAAAGGGCCATTTTACTGACCCCCACGTTACTGGATTTGCGAATGATGCCCGTAACATCCAGTGGCCCGAAATCACGCACATCCTTCACCGTGTTGACACCCACCTGATACCAGCCGGGACTGGTATCGATCACCGAATCCGGGCGATATCGCCCGGATGCCAGGGCGGCGGCCACGGTAAAGGGCTTGAGGGTGGAACCCGGTTCAAACACATCGGTAATGGCGCGATTGCGATAGTGATCACTGCGCCGCTGGGTGCGATTATTGGGGTTATAGGAAGGCTGATTGACCATGGCCAGCACTTCACCGCGTTCCACATCGAGAATCACCGCGGAAGCGGAACGCGCCCCATGCTGTTGCACGGCCGCTTTGAGTTCGCGGTACGCCAGAAACTGAATACGCCGGTCAATACTGATTTTCAGATCTTGCCCGGGATGTGGCGCGCGAATACTTTCCACACTCTCCACAATGTGCCGGCGGCCATCCTTGATTACCCGCTTGGCACCGGGTTCACCACGCAACCAGTCACTGTAGGCCAGCTCCAGGCCTTCCTGACCCTCGTCATCGATATTGGTGAAGCCCACTACATGGGCCATGACTTCCCCGGCGGGGTAGTAACGCCGGTATTCGGGTTGCAGGGAAACCCCGGGAATCTCCAGGGCATCCACCTGTGCCGCTTTATCGGGACTGATGTGCCGTTGCAGATAGACAAATTCGCGACGCGCATTGGCAGCCAGCTTGCGCTGAATGTCATCCACATCCATCTTCAATACCTTGGCCAGCACGGGAAGCTGTTCGCGTGCCAAAATCAATTCCTGGGGATTGGCCCACACGGATTGCACCGGCGCACTGATGGCCAGCGGTTCACCCTGGCGATCCGTGATCATGCCGCGATGGGCCGGCATGGTAACCACGCGCAAGTGCCGCGCATCCCCCTGCCCCTGAAGAAAATCACGATCGTTGACTTGCAGATCCACGGCGCGCCAGACCAGGGCGGCAAAGGCGCAACCCATGACCAGCAGGGAGAGGGTGCGACGCCCGGTGTATTGCTGATCTTCCGATTTCCTGCTCATGGGCGCACCATCACAACCTGATCGGGGCTGGGAATCACCATACCCAGGCGCACGCGTGCCGCTTGCTCGATTTGCCCATGGGTCGTCAGCGTACTTTGCTCCAACTGTAATTGCCCCCACTCGGTATCCATACGATCACGCTCGGCCTCCAGTGCCTGCAATTCCCCGAACAACAACCGACTCTCATGCTTGGCATACACCACCGCCAGGGAAGTCACGACCACCACACCGGCCAGCAACAGAGTGAGCACCAGCGACTTCATGCGGCACGCTCCGCAATGCGTAACACGGCACTGCGCGCCCGTGGATTCAGCGCCACTTCGGCCGCACCCGCCTTGATGGCTTTACCCACAGGACGCAACCGTGGCTGGTGCACCTGGGGCAACACGGGCAAACCGCGGGGCAGCGGCTCCCCCTGAAATTCCCGACGGATAAACCGCTTCACCAGGCGGTCTTCCAGGGAGTGAAAACTGATCACCGCCAGACGACCTGCCGGTGCCAGCGTATCCACGGCCTGGGGTAGCACCGCCGCCACTTCTTCCAGCTCTTCATTGATGAAGATACGGATGGCTTGAAAGCTACGCGTGGCCGGGTGTTTGAATTTGTCACGACGGGGTACCGCTGCTTCAATCAGGGCCACCAGTTGCTGGGTGGTCTGCAGCGGATGCTCAGCGCGTTGTTGCACGATGGCGCGCGCGATCCGTCGCGAAAAACGCTCTTCGCCGTACTCCCAGAGCACGCGGGCGATATCCGCTTCACCGGCTTCCGCAAGCCACTGTGCGGCACTGCGGCCCGATTCGGGATCCATGCGCATATCCAGAGGACCATCCTGCAAAAAGCTGAAGCCACGGCGCGCATCATCGAGTTGCGGCGAAGAAACCCCGAGATCAAGGAGAATTCCATTGACCTTACCCAGCAATTCCAATTTGGCGGCCAGTTGCCCCAACATGGCGAACGTACCCCGTTCTATTTTGAAGCGCGAATCCCGCGCTGCTGTTTGCTCCGCCATCGCAACCGCCTGCGGGTCTCTATCGATAGCGATCAAGCGGCCATCCCTGCCCAGGCGCTCCAAAATGGCGTGGCTGTGTCCGCCGCGACCAAAGGTCCCGTCCACATATACGCCATCCGGCTGAATCTTCAGCCCCTCCAGCACCTCCTCCAATAAAACCGGGTGGTGCGCCAATACCTCAGCCATGAAATTACAGAGTCAGGGATTCGAGTGAATCGGGTAAATCGGTGTCTGCATCCGAACCACCCACAAAGTCTCCACAACGTTTCTCCCAATCCTCCTCATTCCAGATTTCAAATTTGTTGCCCACCCCGGCCAGGGAAACCTTCTTGTCCAGCTTGGCGAACTCCCGCAGGCGGGGGGATACCAGAATGCGTCCATGGCCATCCATCTCCACCTCGGTGGCATACCCCAGCATCATGCGTTGCAGGGTGCGCGCCCGTTTGTTCTGGTTGGGCAGGCGCGTGAGCTTGCGCTGGATCTCCTCCCATTCCGGATAGGGGTACAGCAACAGACAGCCATCATCATGAACCGTGAGCACAAGGCGGGACTCGAAGCGCTCGGCAATCTCGCTTCGGTATCGGGTAGGCAGTGCCAGACGCCCTTTGGCATCCAGGTTGACGGTGCTACCACCTATGAACACTTAATCCCCCTCTTCCTTCCCTTTTATCCACTTTGCGCCACTTTGTCCCACATTTCGACACTATAGGAATGCCTCCCGGGTCTTGTCAAGGGTAATTCCTAAATTCCTGCTTTGCGGACAGACACTTAGAGTGCTTTTCAAGACAGAAAAACGGCCACTCGAAAAGTATGAAGCAACGTAAAATCAGGGGCTTGTGAGCGCATATTCAGGCGGCCTGGAAACAGCCATGATCCAAAACCGTGCATGCAGGGAAGCGCGGCACCGGCTGCCGGCCAAAAGACGCGAGTCCGCGCACGTCCAATGCACGAAAAACACCAAAGAATAAATTTTTTTAATGGAAGACCAGAAAGAATGTTGATCTTGGTCAATTAGCTAATTACAATATTATGTATAAGCGGCACACCAAGAAGAACTACAAGCCAATGAATTTTATGATTTTATTTTAAAACTTGGAGAACCACCATGTCGTTTAACGACCAATATATCTTCGTGGAAGGCAAATCCACGGCAGATCACCCTGTTCGCCCCCATAATTGGGCCGAACGCTTCGCCGGTAATCTGGCCACCTATGACCATTACCTGCGCATGTCTTTTTCCGACGAACTGCTGCCAGTGATGGTCCAGGGCGTGAAATGCCTGCGCCTGAAGCGCTGCCTGCTCGACAACCACCCGGAGCTGTTCCGGGATGTCATGGCCTTTGCCGACACCCACCAGTTACCGGTACACGGCCTGCACACGGACCGC
>CBDUNQ010000293.1:0-3878 GCA_965368625.1 uncultured Gammaproteobacteria bacterium | reverse complement strand
TTCCCAGATTGCGGCGGCCACTTCCGCTACAAGCACCTACCGACACAGGCTTTTTCTTCTTCTCCGGCAGCGGGCATGCCGTCAAGCGCCTTTCCCCGGCAGCCCCAGGGCAGGGTTTTCCAGTGCATGGCTCAACACAGGCAACGCAGATAATCCCGGCCATCCTCCATCCGCACACAAATGCCGCTGCCACACACCAGGTCGCCGCGATAACCGATGGGGTTGCCATGCACCACATGCCCTTCCACCGTGATATCCCCGTCATTAAAGAGAATCGTGGAACCGATATCCAGGCTTTGCATGCATTTCAAAAAGAAACCGCCGCCATCTTTACTCACCTCGATGATCTGCGCACGGCTGCGCATGCCATGGAGTAAAAGATCACCGGAAACCGGGCTGGGCAGACAAATACGATCGCTTATCCGCTGGTGATCGAATTGCGGATGAATCTTTCCCGCCAGGGTATGGGCATGTATGCGTGAAAGCAGGCTGTAGTATTTCCGGTAGCGCAACTTGATGCTCAGCACTTCCTTGGCATATACCGAACGATTGATGGCTTGCCGGGCAAAACGTCCGGCCAACTCATCGAGTTTTTTTCGTTCTTCCGGCAGACAATCATCATGCTCTGCAAAATTCAATATGGACTCAATGCCATACAGATTCAGCAAGTGCAGCACACAAGCACTGATAATCGGGGTTTTCCATTGGTAGAATTCTTTATAGAGCAATGATGGAATCAGAAATACCAGATTCAATACCAGCCGTAGCAGGGTGCTGCCACTGCTGTGTTTCAGCATTTGTACAATGCCCTGAAAGCGCTGCTTGCGGCCATCGGGTTCCGGAAGATTTGCCAGGGTATTGCGCAGGCTTTCCCAACTGATCTTTTCTTCTGTATAGCGTTTGGTCTGACGCACCAACCAGTGGTAGATGGCCAGGGAAAACAGGCCGGTCAGTATAAAACTGAGAGGGGAAGGGTTCAGGGTGCGCGGATAGGAATGGGAATACACGCCATCGATGATCAGGGCCAGTGACACAATGATGACGTTGGATACCAGTACCCAGAGGAACAATATGCTCAGGGCCTTGGTGCGCACCGTTCTGCCATAGTATTGCGGGTTGTTGAACAGCACGACCCAGGGAACTTCCGTGGGAGCAAACCGGGCTTTGAGGGCTTCCACAATGGCGAGAAAAGTGCCAATCACCACCAGGCCAGCAATGAAAAATTCATTCATTCAGCCAGCCTTTATCTGTGCAGAAATGATTATCATGGATCGATACGCGAAACCCTTAGCGATTCAGGCTGACCATGATGGTGTCGTCCGGGGTATCCTGGCCATGGGGCCTGGTTTGCAATCGCGATGTGCTGACCTTGCCACGGGACTCCAGCGCCGACACGGAGTCGCAGACTTCCCGCTGGCTCAGCCCGCATAACAGAATAAGATTGAACAGTGGCTGATCGCCTTCATTCCAGAGTATATAAAGGATACGCTGCTCTGCGGTTTCCAACGCCTCGGGAAACACCTGTGCAACAGAAGATTGTGGGCGATCGTTACGTAACCAGCCGCGCCCCAGCTTTCTGTTTTCCTTTTTTGCCAGCGCGACGGCGGTATCCAGTTCGGTAAGAAAATCAATGCTCATCATTCAGGACCTCCCTTCCCTGGCGATGAAGCCAGCGAAAAAATTGCCACACTGCCCATGGTATGTCAAACCGGGTACCCGGTTTCAGTGAACTATTCACAGTTTTTCAGTCGATTCCCCATTGTGGATCTCTGCCAGATGCCTTCATACCATTGACGGCAGGCAGCCAGACACCCAAGATAAGCCCATGCACACACCTTTAAACCGGGTTCTCGAAAGTGTCGGCAGTGTGATTCTGGGAAAACCCCGGCAAATCCGCCTCTGTCTTGCCTGCCTGCTGGCCCGCGGCCATTTGCTCATCGAGGATTTACCCGGCGTCGGAAAAACCACCCTCGCCCATGTGCTGGCCCGCAGTCTGGGGCTGGCCTACCAACGCATTCAATTCACCAGTGACCTGCTACCGGCGGATATCCTCGGGATTTCCATCTTCAGTCGTGATAGCGGTGGCTTTGAATTTCATCCCGGCCCCATATTCGCGCAATTGATCCTGGCCGATGAAATCAATCGCGCCACCCCCAAAACCCAGAGCGCATTGCTGGAAGCCATGGAGGAACGACAGGTGACCATTGAGGGGGAGAGCCGTCCCTTGCCGAATCCCTTCTTTGTCATCGCCACCCAGAACCCCACCTTTCAGATCGGCACCTTTCCTCTGCCGGAATCGCAGCTGGACCGCTTTCTCATGCGCATCCGTCTCGGCTATCCCGATGCCGAAGCGGAACGGGAAATGCTCGCCGGCCAGGACCGGCGGGAACAGGTGGCCGCCCTGGAAGCCATCTTCAGCCCCCAGGAACTCAGTCATTGGCAAAACGCAGCCAGCGAGGTGCATGCCAGTGCCGCACTGATTGAATATATTCAAGGCATCTGTGAATTCAGTCGTACGGCGGAACAGTATGCCACTGGCCTCTCTCCCCGTGCCGGTCTGGCCTTGCTGCACAGTGCACGTGCCTGGGCACTGCTGGATGGACGCGATTACGCCTTGCCGGAAGACGTGCAACAGGTACTCACCAGTGTGGCCACTCATCGCTTGCGTGGCCGTGAGCAGGAAACCGATGAGGATAGTCTGATGCAGCCTCTGCTGAGCCTGCCCATTCCCTGACATGCCCCGGCTAGCATCTTCGGCCTGGTTACACCCTGTGCGCGGCTTTCTTGACCGCCGCATTGCACATACCAATGACGATGGCTGGGTACAGGTCATCCATAAGCGTCTGTTTATTCTGCCCACGGCACGGGGCCTGGGCTTTCTTCTATTGCTGTTGCTGATGTTGCTGGGGGCCATCAACTACAACAACAGCCTCGCCTATGCCTTTTGTTTTCTGCTCAGTGGCCTGGGCCTGGTGAGCCTCTACCATACTTACCGCAATCTGGCCGGACTGGAGGTTCGCTGCATTCGCAGCCGCAATGCCTTTGCCGGTGAAGCGGCGCGATTCGAACTGGTATTGTCCAACTCCCGGCACTTTGCGCGCTACGCCATGGGAATCGGCAAGGATACGGAGCATTTACAATTCGTATCGGTGCCCGCTGGCCAAACCGCTCATCTCTGGGTACCGCGTGAAACCCGCCAGCGGGGTAAATGCCACCTGGGTACCCTCACCCTGGAAACCCGCTTTCCCCTGGGTCTGTTTCGTGCCTGGTCGCGACTGCATCTCGAACAACATGCCTGGGTGTATCCGAGCCCCGCACGGGAAAACCGGGTACTCAGTCAGTCTATGCGCCACCTGAGTGAAGAAGGGGACCAGGGTCGCGGCAGTGATGACTTTCGTGGCTTTCGTCCCTATCACCCCGGCGACTCCCTGCATCATGTGAACTGGAAGGCCGTTGCCCGGGAGCAGGGCTGGATGATCAAGGAATTTGGCGGTGACCGGGTGGAAGAACGCTGGTTTGACTGGGCGCAATTACCGGACCTGGCACCGGAAGACCGCCTCTCACAACTCTGCCGCTGGGTGGTGGATGCCGACCGCCAGCAAGAACATTACGGATTGCGCCTCCCCGATCAGGAACTGGGGCCCGCGCAGGGACCGGCCTTTCGTGATCGCTGCCTGCGCGCCCTGGCCGCCTTTGCGACGCCCGGTGAACGGCCATGATTTGGCGTTCCCCTGCGATACCCTGGACGCCACTCCGCCTGCAATGGCTTTGCCTGGGAGCCATGCTGATCCTGGTCTGCCTGCCTCATCTGTTACGCCTGCAATGGCTTTCCATCACTGGCTGGCGCAAAACATCGGCATCCAGACAAGCTGGACTAT
>CBDUNQ010000292.1:0-3879 GCA_965368625.1 uncultured Gammaproteobacteria bacterium | reverse complement strand
GGCCCGGTAGTCAAGGTAGCGGAAAACCGTGAACAGGCGGCTGCCCGGGTGATGGGCGAGGCGCAACAGAAACTGCAGGCTCAGCAAGATAAACTGGCGGAATTGATCACCTACCGTGAGCAATACACCAAACAGTTCTCTGAAACCACTTCCCTGGGTATGGGGGTTGCCCAGTTGCAGGACTACCGATTGTTTCTGGCGCGTCTCAACAGTGCCATCGAACAACAGCAGCGGGTGTTGCAACAATGCGAACAGGATTGTCAGCGCCAGCGTCAGCACTGGCTGGCGAGCCGTTGTCGTACTCAGGCATTGGGGAAGGTGGTGGACCGCTACCGCAAGGAAGAGCGCCGAACGGCGGAGCGCCAGGATCAACAGGAAACCGATGAGCGGGCGTACCGACGCCGTGATTCGGATGAAGAGTAGAGAAAGTAATTATCTTACTGATAAATAAATAAAAAATATGTTTTTCCAGAATGCCGGGTTTGACTTTTGGCGCAGCAGATATGAGGCAGGGGTATCTGGCGGGGGACTGGCACGGTCCTTGTAATGTAAAAGGCAAGCGCATTACCCACGGATTGAGGATTAACCATGGCAGACCCCATTGCTTCTCTTGTTGCCGCCCCTGAAGGCTTGAAACCCCCTTTGAGTGCAACTGGTAATAGTAATTTGAATCAACCAGTTACACCTGGCGCACTGGCATTTTCCGAGGTACTCTCCGGGCAACCCCCGGGGTTTGTGGCACTGGCGGCGGGTACGCTGCCCATGATGACAGGCACCTTGCCGCCGGGAATAGCAGGCCAGGTCTTGCCTGCGGACGGCAAGCCTTTGCCGGATCCTTTGCAGCAACTCAATCTGGCGGGCCTGAAACTGGAAGGTGATGAACTGGAGGCTATGGAACTGCTTACCGGACAGGATCTGGAGTCCTTGTCTACACCGCCGGAAGGCTTGCCCTCAGCTGAATTACCTGCGGCCATGGTGGCTGCCGAGCAGGAAGCCCTTGCCGAAACAGTACTGGCGGTGGTACCGGCACAAGCCATGAAAAATGCGGGGCTTGCGAACCAGGTTGAAGCTGTGGAGCCTCCTTTGCTGGAATCCCCGCGCATATCCTGGCCCCGGGATGCGCTTCCACCCCAATTCATGAAAGCCGTTCCGGAAGCCCTGGGGCAGACCACGGCAGAAACCGTGGAATCCGGGGTGCCGGTGTTGCAGCCAGCGGCTGAAGCGGCACGGCCCGTGGCCCTGGCAGTACAGCAACTTCTTCAGGCCCAGAAGGGCCCGGGAGCGACCCGGGAGTTCCAGGATTTGCTGCGTCCCCTGGTGAATGATGCACCCGTGAAGGTTGAAACGCCTACGGTTTCCCTTCAGCCACCCATCACCAATACCCCTGCCACGGTCCCCAGCCTGCCCGCCTTGACGGTGGCCGTGCCCGTGCGTCAGGCCGGTTGGGATCAAGCCCTGGGGGATCAGGTGCAGTGGATGGTGGGGCAAAAACTTCAAGGTGCGGAGATTCGCCTGAACCCCGCGCACCTGGGGCCCATGGAAGTGCGTATCCAGGTACAAAATGATCAGGCCAATATTTCATTTACGGCCCAGCACGGCGTCGTTCGCGAAGCCCTGGAAGAAGCGATTCCGCGGTTGCGTGAAATGCTCAGTGGTTCCGGCCTGAATCTGGGTAATGTGGATGTGTCCGGGCAATCTTTTGCCCAGCAGCGGCAACGCGGTTCCGAGACCGATGGCGTGCAAATGGCGGAATTTCCACAGGAAGAAATGGATGGACTGGAAGAACCTGTACAGCGCCTGCAAAGCACCCTTTCGCAGGTTACTGGTGGCATTGATTTATTCGCATAATATGCTTATTGGCATGGGATTTTTATCGACCGCGAGCGCCTTTACCTGGCAGCTCGCGGTATGGTAACGTAGCCCGTGTTACACAAAAATAAGAACCACACTCTATGCCAGGATCCAGCAAAGAGCGGAGGAGGGTGAAACGGACTCGCGCCACCAAGCGACCGGGCAACCTCGCGCAAACCAGGGAGTACAACTACGTTCTTCAGATTAACGAGGAAGACTTGCGCGTCCTCGCTCAATACGAAGAAGTGTTGGCCCAGGGCGCGGCCCAATTCGCTCAGGTCTACTACAACTATCTTTTCGATAACCCTTCCACCGCCGATGTGTTGTATGCCTTTGAACGCGGTGGCGGAAATATCGGGGATCTGGTTCGCAATCAACTCGCCCACCTGCTGGCCCTGCTCAAGGGAACCAGCGATGAAGCCTGGGCCCATCACCTGGATCAACTGGGTGAGCACTATTATCAACAGGGTGGCCGGCCGGTCTGGATGCTGGGTGGCTATCGCCTGTTTCTTGATCACCTCCAGCAATTGATTTCGGAAACCGATGATATTCCCTCCAAGGATCGGGATATCCTCAACTCCATTCTGGTGAAGCTCATCATGCGTGACTTTGGCATGGTGAGTGAAGGCTATTGGCAGAATGGCGCCGACAAGCTGGAGTTGGAGCGCAATCAACTGCAGGAACAGCAAACCATTGTCGAAGATTTACTGAAAACCATTCCGCAGATGCTGTGGACGGTGGAAATCAGTGATAACCGCTTGCTGTACAGCAGCCCCGCCCTGCACAGCTATCTGGGAGAGGAAGTGCAAACCCCGATTCCCTCACTGGACAAAATACTGCCAGAGGATCAGGAAAATGTGTTGACTGCCTGGCAAACCGCATTGAAGGGGGAGCCGGCACAGGTGGAGGTGCGGGTTCAGGTCAACGATTCGATCAGCCACTGGTTTCGTTTCCAGTTTTCGCCCGTGGCCAATCGTCGCGGCCGCGTGTTACGCATCCACGGCATGATGGAAGACGTGAATGATGCCCACACCAAGCAGGAACGCATGGAAGTGCGCGTCACCACCGATGAACTCACCCAGCTTGCCAACCGCACGCTCTGGTATGACCGGCTGGCCACGTCGCTGGCGGTTTGTCGCCGCAATCCCGGTTCCCAGCTGGCGGTACTGGTACTCGATATCAATCAGTTCAAGATGTACAACGATACCCTTGGTCAGCGGGTAGGGGATGACCTGTTGCGCCAGTTGGCACAGCGCCTTTCCACCCTGGTGCGGGATTCCGATACCCTTGCGCGTCTCGATGGTGATGAGTTCGGCATCATCCTGCCCATGCTGAATGTGGGTGACCGCGCGGCCGACCGTGTAGCCAAACAGGTGCTCGGTTGTTTTGAGCGGCCATTCACCATGGATGATCGGGAACTGTGTCTTAGTGGTGCCGTGGGTATCGCCATGTATCCCGAACATGGTGATGATGTCTATACCCTGCTCAGTCATGCGGACAGTGCCATGCATCACGCCAAGCGCAGTGGCGAACCCTACGTGTTTTATGAGTCCCGCGATGAAGTCAGCCCGCGTGAACAATTGCAGTTTTCCGGGCAATTACACAGTGCCCTGGAACGCAACGAATTTGAATTGCATTACCAGCCCAAGATCGATGTAGGCAGCCTGAAGGTGTGTGGAGCCGAGGCCCTGTTGCGCTGGCGGCACCCCCAGGAAGGCCTGGTCATGCCCATGCGCTTCATTCCATTGGCGGAACAGCTGGGCATGATCGGACCCATTGCCAACTGGGTATTGCATACCGCTCTGACCCAGTACAAGGAGTGGGCGGAGGATGGTGTTCACCTGCCTGTTTCCATCAATGTTTCCGGTCGTACCTTCCAGACCCCGGGTCTCGTGGAAAAAGTACGTTGGGCCTTGCGCGATGCCAATCTGGATGGCTCCTGCCTGGAAATTGAAATTACCGAAGAAACCCTCATGGCGGACCTGGCGCGTGGCAGCGATATACTCAAGGGGCTGAAAGATCTGGGTG
>CBDUNQ010000291.1:0-3894 GCA_965368625.1 uncultured Gammaproteobacteria bacterium | reverse complement strand
CCGTGGCAATCTCCGTGAAGTGGCAGGAAGGGCCAAGCCGATGCCCTAATCATGAGATTGCTTCACTTCGTTCGCAATGACGGGAACGGCAGGAATCGCACTCACCACATACCTGCTATCCACCGTCCCACCCCAGGAATTCTCAACAACAAACACAAGTAACTCCCCTCCGCTTGTGGCAAAATTACCCCATGACTGAATTGCAAAACGACCGTTTCCTCCGCGCCCTGCTGCGGCAGCCCGTAGACATGACCCCGGTGTGGATGATGCGCCAGGCGGGGCGTTATCTGCCCGAATACAAGGCTACCCGCAAACGTGCCGGCAGTTTCATGGACCTGTGCATGAATCCCGATCTGGCCTGTGAAGTGACCCTGCAACCCCTGGAACGCTTTCCCCTGGATGCCGCCATTCTGTTTTCCGATATTCTCACCGTGCCCGATGCCATGGGCCTGGGTTTGTTTTTTGAGGAAGGCGAAGGCCCGCGCTTTAAACGCCCGGTGCGAACCCAGGCCGATGTGGAACGGCTGGCTGTGCCCGACCCCGAACTGGAATTGAAATACGTGATGGATGCAGTGCGCACCATACGCCGCGACCTTCAGGGCCGGGTGCCACTCATCGGTTTTTCCGGCAGCCCCTGGACCCTGGCCACCTATATGGTGGAAGGCGGAAGCAGTAAGGATTTCCGCCGCATCAAGGGCATGATGTATGACCGGCCGGAACTCATGCACCAGGTACTGGATGTAACTGCCCGTGCCGTTACCGAATACCTCAATGCCCAGATTGCCGCCGGCGCCCAGGCGGTGATGATTTTTGACACCTGGGGCGGCAGCCTCACGCCGGAGACCTATCGTATTTTTTCCCTGGCCTACATGGAGCAGATCGTGCAGGGGCTTACGCGGGAAGCCGAAGGCCGCCCTGTGCCAGTGATCCTGTTCACCAAAAACGGTGGCCAATGGCTGGAAGCCATGGCGGCCACCGGTTGTGATGCCCTGGGGCTGGACTGGACCACCGACATCGGCGAAGCCCGTGACCGGGTGGGCAGCAAGGTGGCCTTGCAGGGCAATCTGGACCCTTCCGTGCTCTATGCCTCACCGGAAACCATTGAGCGCGAAGTGGGTCGGGTGCTGGAAAGTTATGGCAAGGGCAGTGGCCATGTATTCAATCTCGGACATGGCATCCACCCGCAAATCGATCCGGAACATGCGGGTGCCATGGTGGAAGCGGTGCATACATTGAGTAAGCCTTACCACCGTTGAAGAATATATAGCTGCAGCGCTTAGTAGGTTTACGCGATATTCCTAGCCTGTTTTTTTATCATTAGACCATCCAATAGAGAGCAACTTTCGTGAAACGACTAGTATCATTAACTATTGTATCAGTGTTGCTGACCGGCTGCGCCACTTTACACCCTTCAATTCCAGATGGGTATACCGGACCTACTGCCACTATCAAGGATACTGCCAAAAAGATCGATTCCGGAAAGGCCGATATATTTTATCTTTCACATATAGATGGTAAAGAAATAATTAACAGTCGTTCTGAAACCATGGGTGCAAGTTACGGCCGGGGCAACTATCTCAGCATGGTGATCCTGAATAACAGCGTACCAGCTCAGGAGCATAGCTTTACCATAGTGGGTAGAACAGAGTATGCAATGCCAATAAGAGCGCTTACTGGAACCGTATATGAAGTTAAAGGTGATGTGGTGTTTTCGCCAATACCAAGCGAAGCCTATATTGTTAAAGGAACGCTTTCAGAAGAAAAGTCCGCAGTTTGGATCGAAAAAATTTCCGATGGTGAAGTAATTGAAACTATCGAAATTGATGGTGCTGCCAAATTGGGGGTATTCGAAAAGTAACGTTACCTCGTGTACTGGCGGGCAGCCGGGTGATATTCCGGGCAACCAAACTCGACGATATCCCCTGTAGGAGCCAGCGAAGCTGGCGAACATTGGCGGCACAACCTATATGAGTGCCAAGTATGGTTGCGAGCTTTCATATGCGGAGCGCAGCGCAACCCGATATGGTCTACAGGGTGTGACAAGAAGAGGAATGCTAGCCAAGCACCTGCTCCAACGGGCTTTTCACGGCATTGCCACCGCGCTGGATTACATGCGTGTAAATTTGCGTGGTTCGAATATCGCTATGCCCCAGCTGTTCCTGCACAGTGCGAATATCCATGCCGCGCTCCAGTAAATGAGTGGCAAAGGAATGGCGCAGAGTATGGCAACTGGCGGGTTTGTCGATGCCTGCCTTACGCAAGGCAAGTTTTATGGCTCTTTGTATGCAGCTATCATCGATATGATGTCTACGTACGACGCCCGAGCGGGGATCCGTGCTGCGTCTTGAGGCGGGGAATACATATTGCCAAGCCCAGCTTCGGGCGGCATTGGGGTATTTTCTGGCCAGCGCATGGGGAAGGTACACCTCACCAAAACCATCCCGAAGGTCCTTATCATGCACACTCCTGACTACTTCTAAATGCCTTTGCAACGGAATAATGACCGCGTCGGGGAGTGTGACAACGCGATCTTTGCCTCCCTTGCCATGACGCACAACAATTGCGCAGTGATCGAAATCCAGATCTTTTACGCGCAAGCGCAGGCATTCCATTAGGCGCAGGCCAGAACCATACAATAAGCAAACAGGAAGCCATTGATTGCCATCCAGATGCTGAAACAGGCGCTTCACCTCGTCTTGCGTTAACACCGTTGGTAGTCTTTGTGGTTTTTTGGCCCGCGCGGCATTGCTGATATCACCGAGTGGCCTATTGATAACATGGCGGTATAAAAACACCAACGCATTCAAGGCTTGGTTTTGGGTGCTCGCCGAAACATTCCGTGAAACCGCTAACCAGGTAAGAAATTTACCCACCTCCCATTCACTGAGATCCTGCGGGTGGCGTTTATTGTTGAACAGAATGAAGCGCCTGACCCAATCCACATAGGCAATTTCAGTGCGGTAACTGTAATGTTTGAGACGAATGGCTTCACGAACCCGCGCAAGAAAAGGGGAGTTTGTTTTGCTGGTTTGCATCCATGCATTCCTATAATAACTGTGTTTATAAACAGTACTTGAATGGTTTTTAAAAAACAAGGCTGGATAGAACGCAACATCAGGTATAACAACAGAGTGCACTACCAGGAACGTCATGATGAAATGCTTGAATGCCTGGCAGGTTGTTGAAATATTAGTGGAAAAAAGGAAAAGCAGTTGATAAAGTCAGGTGAAAATACTAGCCAAACCTGTAGATAGGACTTAAGGTCAGGTGTTATAACACCTTAATTTAAGAGACATATACTGTTAGGGCTCCAAATGCCATCGTACTCAGACATATACGTAATCTCAGAAAGGCGTGATAGTAATTCTGTAGAAGAATTTCTGAATGAGTTTCTTCCATGCAGAGATGAAGCTGCCAATGAGTATGAGTTCCCGCAATATTCAGGCAACGCCGAAATAATATTTTCCTCTGTGGAGGATGCCCTGAATAAATGTATAGATGAACCAGATTTAGATTATCGAATATATTGGCGAGCATTGAGCGAAAAGAAGCCCGAGCACGCAATGGTATTCTTTTTGGCTGATGGTTATGTAATTTACGGATTATCCACAGATGATGCTTATCCTGAATATGTGTCTGAGTTATTGTCAAAGCTGCAATCATTTTTAGGCAGCACTTTGGGCTATATCGGTCATGAGGCTTCACCGGATGCAGAGAGCCTAGAGCAGTTCAAGAGAGAAATCGGTGTACATCAGCCCTAACAAACAGCTCAATCCGACCTCCACTGCGTTGCTCGTTTTGTGCTTTTCCGCTACGCTCGCACAAAACAATCAACTCCGTTCCGGCGGCTTAGCTGGATGTTAATACTTATTTAAATGAAGATGCATCGTTTTT
>CBDUNQ010000290.1:0-3896 GCA_965368625.1 uncultured Gammaproteobacteria bacterium | reverse complement strand
CAGCATCGCCGACATCAACGCAGGGGATGCCGAGGATTATCGGAAATGGCTGCAGACGAAAGGCAACGAGCGGAAAAAGTACAAGACCGGTCTAGCCGAGGGCACGGTACGCCGCCGCATCGGCAGGACGAAACGCCAGCATCCGCAACAATATCATTTCCAGGCCACCCCGGGCTTCGGGGGCCAGGGGGAGGTCACGGCGGCCAAGCAGCCCGATCTGATAAAAGAGTTGAATATCTTCCGCGGGGATTTGCTGGGCAAGGGCCAGAATCTGTTCCCGCTGTTCCAGGCTGTCATCCAGGGCAGCGGGTACCATCTGGGCCAGGGCCACTTGCTGGAGCAGGGTCAGCAGATCGGCCAGCAAAGCGGTAAAATCAGGGACCTGCTGGGCGGCATGGGCAATGGCCGCAAGTACAGCAGCGGCATCCCCCTGTGCCAGGGCCTGCAACAGGTGGAGCACATGATCCTGTTCTATGCTGCCCAGCATGGCCTTTACATCCGCCTCATTGACCTGGCCGCCGCCATAGGCAATGGCTTGATCGAGCAGACTCAGGGCATCGCGCATGCTACCGTCGGCCGCCCTTGCCAGACAGCGGAGGGCCGCACTATCGGCGGTGATTTCCTCCTTGCCCAACACCATCTGCAAATGGTCACAAATGCGTTCCAGTGGCAGTCGCTTGAGGTTGAATTGCAGGCAACGGGAAAGGATGGTCACCGGCAGCTTTTGCGGGTCGGTGGTTGCCAGCAGGAATTTCACATGGGGCGGAGGTTCTTCCAGGGTTTTCAACAGGGCATTGAAGCTGTGGTTGGAAAACATGTGCACTTCATCGATCAGGTAGACCTTGTAGCGACCACGGGTAGGGGCATATTGCACGTTTTCCAGCAATTCGCGGGTTTCATCCACCTTGGTGCGCGAAGCGGCATCCACTTCAATAAGATCCACAAACCGGCCGGCATCGATTTCCTGGCAGGCACTGCACTGACCACAGGGCTCAGAACCAACCCCCTGCTCGCAGTTGAGTGATTTGGACAAAATCCGGGCGATGGTGGTTTTCCCTACACCTCGGGTCCCGGTAAACAGGTAGGCGTGATGCAACCGGTCATTATCCAGGGCATTCACCAGGGCTCGCAGGACATGTTCCTGCCCCACCATTTCGTGAAAGCTACGGGGGCGCCACTTCCGCGCCAGGACCTGATA
This sequence comes from uncultured Gammaproteobacteria bacterium, assembly GCA_965368625.1. GTDB lineage: Bacteria > Pseudomonadota > Gammaproteobacteria > DSM-19610 > DSM-19610 > JAIVHA01. The sequence continues at coordinate 2,698 of CBDUNQ010000290.1, read as the reverse complement.
GCTCATAGGGAATCCGCCAGCCGGCTGAATGCGGGGAAAAGTGAATCACTGAAGGTTATGATCAAGGCCCTGGCCCCTGTTGCACACTTGGACGGGTCATTATACCCAAGGAAATGAGCGCTGCAGGCCCAGCAAAAAATTAAGGTGGCAATCTGTACCAGCCACACCCCGGCGCCCGAGTCTACTGCTGCCGCTGCTCCCTTCCGGGCCTGACGGGGTTCACAGTGTATCGTCGCGAGGGGACCGGCACAGACCGCCATAACGCGTGGATTCCCGGCACATTTAGCCGGAATTACCGAAAGGATGTCAGCTGGCCGATCCGGCCATGACACCACAGGATCAGGCGCGCATTCTGCCCCAAGCGGCGCGGCATTTCAAACCACAAGCCATGAGGCGGACCCGGCATACCCCATGGGGGAGGAAATGCTCTACGCTATGCAGATTGGAAAAAACTTGTATCCCACTGCAGGGATGACTACATTGAGCGGCCATTTCCAACCTGTCAACCACCAGGAGCTTGAACGATGAGCGAAGGCACCCCCGTTTTAAGGGTCTGTACGGCCGATACGGCCATTGAATCCGGGAACCCGATCAATGTGCCGTGGCCGACGTTCAACCAACAGGGTACTCAAGATACCAGCCAGGACCACTTCATTTCCCGTAATGGCCTGGAATTCGCGGGCAGCCACTTCATTATTGACCTCTGGGGCGCCGAGCAGCTCGACGACCTTCACCATATGGAACAAACCCTGCGGGAAGCGGTAAACACCTGTGGCGCCACCCTGCTCCATATCCACCTGCACCATTTCACCCCCAACGGCGGAATTTCCGGCGTGGCGGTACTGGCCGAATCCCATATCAGCGTCCACACCTGGCCCGAGCGAAACTACGCCGCCTTCGATGTTTTTATGTGTGGAGACGCAGAACCTGTAAAATCCATAGACGTGTTACAACGCGCCTTCCGGCCACAGCGGCTGGAAGCCAATGAACTTATGCGAGGATGTGTAAAGAATGGCTGATCAATTCCAGGAAAAACTGTATTCCGACTATTTCCAGGGCTTCGGAATGGAAGAGATCCTGTTCGAAAGCGATACAGAGCACCAACAACTGATCATTTTCCGCAACGATACCTTCGGCAGGGTGATGGCCCTGGATGGCGTCATCCAGACCACCGAGCGTGATGAATTCATCTACCATGAAATGATGGTGCACGTACCCCTGTTTGCCCACCCGAACCCGAAAAAGGTGCTGATCATCGGTGGTGGCGATGGCGGCATCCTGCGGGAAGTCCTCAAGCATCGCCAGGTGGAATCGGTCACCCAGGTGGAAATCGACCAGGCGGTCATTGATCTGTGCTGCAAATACCTGCCACGCCATTCCAATGGCGCATACAAGGATGCAAGGACCAACATCGTCATCGATGATGGCGCGGAGTTCGTGCGCAACTGCAAGGATACCTTCGATGTCATCATTTCTGATTCCACCGATCCGGTGGGACCGGGCGAATCCCTGTTCAGCCGGGATTTCTACACCCATGAAAAGAACTGCCTCGCACCCGGCGGTATCATGGTGGCGCAGAATGGCGTCGCTCAAATGCAGCTGAGCGAAGTGGTCACTTCTAAAAAACGCCTGTCGCCCCTGTACCGGGACACCGGTTTTTACAGTGCGGCCGTACCCACTTATGTAGGTGGCATCATGTGCTTTGCCTGGGCCAGCGACGACGCAAGCCTGCGCAGCACACCGCTGGAAGATATTCGCAAGCGCTACGAAAAAAGCGGCATTAAAACCCGCTACTACAACCCGGAGATTCACGTGGCCAGCTTCGCGCTGCCCCAGTATGTGCTGGATGCACTGGCTACCGTATGATTTGTTCGATACCCGAACCTGGGCATTGCGCCCGGGTGACCGGCACAGGCCGGCTATAGGGAAACACGTTTTTCACCTAGCAACAGATTGTGCATTTCCCGGGCATCCACCGGGCGACTATAGAGGTATCCCTGCATCTTTGTGCACCCTTCCCGCAGCAGAAAACCCTGCTGCAAGCGGGTTTCCACCCCTTCGGCGATCACATCCAAACCCATGCTTTTAGACAGGGCGATAACCGCCTGGACGATCGCTTCTTCCTCTTCTTCACCAGGAATATCACGCACAAAGGATTGATCGATTTTCAACTTGTTCACCGGCAATCGCTTCAACTGACTCAAGGATGAATAGCCGGTTCCAAAATCATCAATGGCAATCTCGATTCCAAGATCGGAAATTCCCTGCAAAACCCGTATCGCTTCATCGGGCTTTTTCATGATTTCACTTTCGGTTACCTCAAGGGCCAGCCATTGGGCGCGAAATCCGGTTTCACCGAGTACGGTTTTGAGCATATCGAGTAAATCCGCCTGGTACAGTTGTTTTACCGCCAGGTTCAGTGCCAGGCGCCCAGGGCCATACCCACGCCGATACCATTCCCCCACCTCTTCCATGGCGGTGCGCATCACCCAGCGATCCAATTGAACGATAAGACCCGTTTCTTCTGCGATAGGTATGAAGTCCGCAGGGGAAATCATTCCGTGCTGTGGATGCTGCCAGCGCACCAGCGCTTCCATACCCACGTACTCCTGCCGTTCCACATCGTACTGTGGCTGGTAATACACCAGGAATTCCCGGTTCTCCAAAGCACGGCGCAGACTTGCCTCCATCATCACCC
>CBDUNQ010000289.1:0-3906 GCA_965368625.1 uncultured Gammaproteobacteria bacterium | reverse complement strand
CGCGTGGCCGGCGGGATGGGGATCAACGTTTCGGGCCTTCCAATCGGGATGGGGACAGAGATCGCGATCGACCTGCGGGTGGCGAACCACCGCATCGGCATTCCCACGGCGAACGCGGCCGGCCACCAGGCGATGGGCGTGAGAATCGACTTGATCATTCGTGGCATCTGCTGTCTGCGCCCCGGCGTGCCCGGTATTTCCGAGAACATCCGTGTGCGTTCCATTATCGGCCGCTTTCTGGAGCATACCCGAGTCTTCTACTTCCACAATGAAGGCAACTACGAAATCTTTTGCTCCAGTGCCGACTGGATGGATCGCAACTTCTTCCGCCGCGTGGAAGCCTGCTTCCCCATTAAAGAAGAACGTATGCGCGAACGCATGCGCAAAGAAGCTCTGGAGCTTTACATGAGTGACAACAGCCAGGCCTGGCTACTGCAAAGCAATGGTGAATACAAACGGGTGAAGCCCGCAAGCAATCAGAAGACGCGCAGCGCACAGATTACGCTGCTGGAAAAACTGGCGGAGTAAACGGAATACCGCATATTCATTCGGGCCAAGGCATCATTGCACCTGCAGCTTCCACTTGGCTGCCTTGAGGTAGGCGGCTTCGCGCTGCAGATCCGCAGCTGTCATGGGGTGACTCTGCAACCAGCCTTTGGGGAATACCAGCTCGATTTCCGCCCCACCGGCATGGGCCTCAATACGTTCCACATCCAATGGGGTACGGCTGCGGTGCAACAGGATGGCGAGACGTAACAAAACACAAAGCCGCTGCGCCGCCTTGCCATGCGATTCAAAGACTGACACGGGAAATTTGCGGCGATGGGCTCGCACCAGGGCCGCCAGCAGGCTTTGTTCGCGACGGGAAAACCCCGGCAAATCGGAATTCGCCAGCAGATAGGCACCATGCTTCTGATAGCCACTATGGGCAATCACCAGACCGATTTCCGCCAGTCTCGCTGCCCAGCGAAGCATCCAGGGATGCTCATCCTTGTTCAATTTCCAGTCCTTTTTCACCATTTCCCATAATTCCAGCGCAGTTTCCTCCACCCGACGACCATGGTTTTCGTCGATGTGGTAACGCTCGCTCAGGGAATTGACGGTCCGCTCACGCACATCCACATGCTGTATACGGCCGATGGCATCGTATAACAGGCCTTCCCGCAGGGCGCCATCGGAAACCCGCATGGTTTCGATATTGAGGGTTTCGAACAGGGCATACAAAATAGCCACGCCACCGGGGAACACTGCTTTACGCTCATCCTGCAAACCGGGAAGATCCAGTTTGCTGACATGATCCACCTGGAGAATTGCCTTATGTAATTTATCCAAGCCGGAACGGCATATGCCCTCCTTGCACCAGTCATTGGCCATCAACACGGTACGAATGGCACGTATGGTACCGGAGGCCCCCGCTGCCGATTGCCAACCCATTTTCAAAAAACGGTTTTTAACCGGCCGCAATTCCAGGCGCGCCGCCAATTCGGCTGCATCCCAGTGCTCCTTGCTGATCACTCCCTGGGGAAAATACTGCTCACTGAAACTGACACAGCCCATATACAGGCTTTCCAGGTGTAATGCCTCAAAACCTTCGCCGATGATAACTTCGGTACTGCCTCCACCGATATCCACCACCAGCCGCTGTCCTTCATCCGGCAGACTGTGTGAAACCCCAAGGTACACCAGACGCGCCTCTTCCACACCGGAAATGATTTCAATGGGATGTCCCAGGGCCTCTTGCGCCTCGCGCAGAAAAGAACCTGTAGCTTGCGCCTTACGCAGGGCATTGGTACCTACAATACGTACATGGCTGCGGGGCAGATGGCGCAGACGTTCACCGAATTGCTGCAGACAGGCAATGGCCCGTGCATGGGCCTCCGGCTGCAAACGCTGCTTATGGTCCAGACCGGCCGCCAACCGTACCGGATCACGCAACCGGTCCACCACATGGAGCTGGCCTTGTTGCAGGCGGGCTACAATGAGATGAAAGCTGTTGGAGCCAAGGTCTACGGCGGCGAGTGTGTCTTCCAGGTGGGTTTCGTCATTCACAGGGAGGGGTTAACTATACTGGTTGCGTTAGGACGTGCCTCACTGTACCAGCGAAGCACGATTCAGGCCACAGGCAAGAATCGGGCAGTAGCTGGCACAGAGATTGCTTAGGTATTCCTCACCTGAAAAATGAACAATTTTTTGACGTTGAGGGGGTTGTATGCCCGTAGAACATCGATGGAGTCCACGCAAGCCGATTGCCATGGACGTTAGTGTGTTTTATCCACCAATCGGAAACATACAGGGAAGGACCTGCAACATCAGCCTGGAAGGCATGTACGTTGCGATCGATGGGACGGAGATCCCGAATCAGGCAAGACTGGAGGTGGCCTTCACCACACGCAATGGTGATGAGGAAAAGGTATTCCGCCTGCCCGCCTACGTGGTGCACTCACATGAGAAAGGTGTCGGACTGATGCTGCAGCATGTCGGTTATCATGAATTTGATGCCCTGCGCTACATGCTCAATGCCGCCTGAATGCAATAAACATCTCGAGGGCGCCAAAACAAACTAAAAAGCCCGGCCATACGCCGGGCTTTTACGATATCCATGCTTCATGTCAAGCCAACTTCCATCACGCCAGCTTTGATAAATCACGATTTAGCAATGGCTCCGTCAGTTTGAAATAGCCAGGACGTTTAAAATTTATGCACCAGTCCGATTGAAAAACCGGTCACATCCTCACCAGCAGCGGAAGGCTTGATCGGCTCACCAAAGCCGGAGCGACCCAGGCGATAGCTGGCACTGGGATCATTGCTTAGTTCGGCATACATTCCGTAAATTTCCGTAGCTTTACCCAGTTTATGACTGATACCCACTGCAATGAGATCAGCCCCGTCATTGTCGACATCGGATTCATCAGCAACCATGTATTGCAGCATAAATTTATTCTTACCTGCCTTGTAAGCAGCGCCAACACCATAGGCATCACGATTCACCACGGCGCTATCACCATCAAGTGATTCATATATAGCCTTGATCTCCATATCTCCAAAGCGGTAACTACCACCGATACGGTACCCATCCTGGCTGGCCGTGCCACCACTCAGTGACTGGTCCTCATAGGCGGCCATGAAAGTCAGGTTTTCACCCTGGTAGGTAATGCCCACGCTGGACAAATCATCATCGCGGTCATTGGAGGCATTATCTTCATTATCTGCTGAATACAGCGCAGTCAACTGTATTCCATTCATGCTTGGGGTGCTGTACATGATCATGCTGGAGGCACGCACATTGAATTCATTACCGCCTGCAGAGGTCTGACCCAGTATACTACGGCGATCGGCAACGGTATCACCAAAATAGGTTAGTTTACTGGCTGCGGTCTTCATTGGGGTATCGTGGTACCCGAGTAAAACCGTACCAAAGCCTCCTTCCAGCCCCAAAAACCGATTGCGACCACCAAAAGTGCCTTCTTCACCGGAAACATCAATACTGGATTCATACTGCCACAGGGCCTTCATATTATTGTCCAGACCATACTCTCCCTTGAAGCCAAGACGGCTTGAGTTACTGGAGATCTCCACACCGTCTTCAGCACCATCATCATATGCGGTAGCCGACACGTGGGCTTTACCATAGACAACCAGCTTGTTGTCAACTATAGACACATCAGCGTTGGTGATAGCGGGGACCAAAAGTACGGCGGCGATAGTCACTGCCAGTGAACGGGTTTGCATGCCTTCTCTCCTGAACTGTATTGAAGCAGTATTTGTATCTGTAAAATACGTTGTATAAAGTCGAGGAAGATCATAGGAAAAACGTATTACATCTACATGATCAAATCATTAAAAAAATATTACAAAACAACAGCGATGCTTCATTTGAGTAACAGCGCAAAATAATAAAAAAGGCCG
>CBDUNQ010000288.1:0-3938 GCA_965368625.1 uncultured Gammaproteobacteria bacterium | reverse complement strand
CAGGAAGACGGGAGAATCATTTGCCTGAGTGATAACCTCCAGCGGGAAGATCGTCAAAAGACCATCCGTTACCGGGTGAAATCCATTATCACCGTGAAGGATAAACAGTTCGATATTGTCTACCGTAATCTGGTACTGGGGGTTACGGAAGAAACGGAGATGGAGTCAGAGGAAGGTCCCCTGGCCTATGATGGCGAGCAGGAAAAAGGCTATGCGGTTAAAACCGGTTGGAGCAGTGAGCATACGGTACATTGCGAGATGAATGGGGGCGCCACCTTGAAATGTGTGAAGAACAATAGTCATGCCTTTACTTCGAAAGGGGTAAAGCGCGATTCCTGAGGAGTGAATCGGGATAATGATCGTATTCCAATAAATAACCTATAAGCAGGAGGAGGAAATGGCCGACAGGGTCGGGGGAGTCCATTTCTTTTTTCGAGGGGTGTTTTTCACGACCATGTTTCAGAAGCCGTGCGCTGAGTTGCAGTTGTAATATCAACAGCTGGACGGCACTATTGGCTGCATGATCGCAGCCATCTGTTTTTACTGTATTCCACCTTCAGGACGGGCCTGACGCAGTGTTGGAAGTCCGCTACGTGGATAACGAATCCATCCTCCATGCCCTGGCCAGTGGCGTGTCTATCGTAACCGCCAATCGTCGTCAGGCCGCTACCCTGGGTTCCCGCTTTGCTGCCTATGTGCAGGCTTCCGGACAGCGGGTCTGGGCGACCCCCGATGTGCTTTCCTGGCAGGCATGGCTGCTGCGTGCCTGGCAGCATCAGGTATTTTCTCATGGGCATGGGGTGCAACGGTTATTGAATGAATCCCAGGAGCAATTACTGTGGGAGCGTATTCTGCGCTCCAGTTCCCGTGCCGATTCTTTATTGCAAATCACCGCCACCGCGAAACGTCTGCGTGAAGCCGCCACCCTGATGCACCATTGGCAGATCTCTCCCAGGGCATTGGAGCGGGAATACAATGAAGATGTCTGCGCCTTCAGGGAATGGTGGCAACAACTCATGGCCATTTGCCGAAAGGGCGGGTGGTTGTTGCCGGCACAATTGGCCGATGCGGTATTCACCACTGCCGATGCCGGCAGTGAAACACAGCTTGCTACGCGCCTATGGCTGTTCGGCTTTGATGAAATCAATCCCCAGCAGGCGGCATTGGTGCTCCGTTTACAGCAAATGGGGCACTCGGTGGAGTGGGTCATGCTACAGGGGCAGGAAGCGGATGCACACCTGGTGATGTGTGATGATCTGCGTTCCCAGGCCCTGCTGGCCGCCCGTTGGGCGCGGGCCCGGCTGGAGCAACACCCCCATGCCCGGCTTGCCATTATAGTGCCCGATTTGGCCGCTGTGCGTGAACCACTGGTGCAGGCATTGGAACGAATACTGGTGCCCTCCGCTCAGTGGCCGGGTAATGGGGATTGCCTGCGTCCCTATGACTTGTCCCTGGGGCCGCCTCTGCTGGAATATCCCCTGGTGCAAACGGCCATGGATATGCTGGGTCTGCTGCGCCGGGAATTGCCGCTGGCGGTGCTTGGGCGAATACTGCGCAGCCCGTTTCTCGCCCATTGGGAGTCGGAGCGGGATGCCCGTGCCCAACTGGATGCCCGCTTGCGCGAATGTGGCGAGCTCAGGGTCAGCCTGCATACCCTGCGGTACTGGGCGGGAAGGGAAGGGCAGCCATACCATTGTCCATTGCTACTGGCGCGTATAAACGCCCTGCTGGAAGGCTTACCCGCTACCGCGGAACGCCGGCCGGCAGGGGTCTGGGTCGAATACCTGAATAGCGCATTGCATGCCCTGGGCTGGGCGCAGGGGCGCAGCCTTTCCAGCGATGAATATCAGACTCAGCAAGCCTTTCGTGAATGCCTGGCGCAATTGGCCGGCCTGGAGGAGTGGCTGGGCAAAATACCTGTGGATGCCGCCCTCGGACAGGTGCAGGGTTTGCTCGCAGTGCGCAGTTTTCAGCCACAGCGTCCCGAACTGCCGTTGCAGGTCATGGGCGTGCTGGAAGCCGCGGGACAGACCTTTGATTATGCCTGGGTACTGGGCTTGCACGACGGCATCTGGCCCGCGGCTCCACGGCCAAATCCCTTTCTGCCCCTGGCCTTGCAGGCACGGCTTGGCATGCCCCATGCCACGGCAGAGCGGGAGTTACAGGTAGCGGAAGTCATTACCCGGCGATTGCTGGGCTGTGCGCCGGAAGTGATTGTCAGTGTACCCTGCCGGGAAGGGGATCAAGTGTTGCGGCCCAGTCCACTGGTGGCCCACTTGCCACACCTGGAAGCGGAACGGCTCAGCGTATGGCAGGGGCCGGTCTGGTGGCAGGAAATTCGAAAAAATGCGCAGCTTGAACCGCTCACGGGGGATGCCGCACCGGCCCTGGTGGAGCACCTGGCCCGTGGAGGGACCCAGTTATTCAAACACCAGGCAGCCTGTCCGTTTCGTGCCTATGCGGAGTTGCGCCTGGGTGCACGGCCACTGGAACAGGCTGACATTGGCCTGGATAGCCGTGCCCGCGGTTCACTGTTACACCGTGTGCTGGAGACCATTTGGAAACAACTGGGTAATCAGCAGGCACTGCTTGATCTGAGTCCGGCGTCCCGTGAGCAACTGGTCCGGGAAGCGGTGGAAACGGCCCTGACACAGTTGGCGCAGCAGTACCCCGATACCCTGACCCAGCGGTTCCGCAGTGTGGAGCAGGAACGCCTGCAGCGTCATACCCTGGCCTGGCTGGCGCTGGAAACAGAGCGGGCACCCTTTGTGGATGTGGCAGCGGAGCAAGCCTGTACCCTGAGCCTGGGCGGCGTGCAGGTACAAGTGAAGGTGGATCGCATCGATACCCTGCCCGATGGCCGCAAACTCCTCATTGATTATAAAACCGGTAAAGTGCAACCCCGCCAATGGTTCGGGGAGCGTCCCGAAGAACCACAGTTGCCACTGTACAGCGCGGCAGTGGAAGGCCCCATTGCCGGTGTGCTGTTCGGGCAGTTACAGGCGGGCGAGTTGCGTTTTAATGGGGTGCTGGAGGAAGCGGGGCTGGTGCCCCAGGTGAAGGACTATACCCGCCTGAAGTATTGTCAGACACACACTTCGTGGTCGCAATTGCTGTCCGATTGGCGCAGCAAACTGGAACAGCTGGCCAGTGACTTCCGCATGGGCATGGCCGCGGTAGACCCCAAGGAGTACCCCAAGACGTGCCGGTACTGCCATCTCAGCCCCCTGTGTCGCATCCATGAACGGAGCGGGATGCCCGCAGCGGAAGAGGAATGGGAGGTGGAGGATATTGCTGCAAGGGAGCAGGCCCTGGATCCCCAGGGGTCCTATATCACCCAGGCGCCTGCCGGTTCCGGAAAGACCGGCTTACTCAGTCAACGCTATCTGCGCCTTCTGGGGTCGGTGCAGGCGCCGGAGGAAATCGTAGCCATTACCTTTACGCGCAAGGCGGCCGGGGAAATGCGCAATCGCATTCTCGCCGCGCTGGATGCAGCAGCCCTGCAACCGGAGCCTGAAGACCCTCATCATCGGCTTACCTGGCGATATGCCAGGCAAGCCCTGGAACGCGATCAGCAACAACACTGGCAATTGCGCACCAACCCGGGTCGCCTGCGTGTCCTTACCATTGATTCCCTGTGTGCTTCCCTGGCCCGGCAAATGCCCCTGCTGTCACGCTTTGGCGCCATGCCGCGCATTGTGGAAAATGCCCAGTCCCTGTACATCGAAGCCGCGCGCCAGACCATTGCGGAACTGGAAGGAGACAGTCACTGGTCCACTGCCATTGCCCATCTTGTGCGTCACCTGGACAATCGCCTGGATTATTTACAATCATTGATCGCCACCATGTTGGCACGTCGCGATCAATGGTTGCGTCACTTGGCGGACCCCGGGCATCCCAGCATTGCCCGTGAACAGCTGGAGAACTCCCTCTGTCTC
>CBDUNQ010000287.1:0-3959 GCA_965368625.1 uncultured Gammaproteobacteria bacterium | reverse complement strand
GCCACGCCACACAACCGGTGCCTTACGCCGGCTAGGTGTTCATGGGCTATTGCTTATCAGCCTGCTGATCAGTGGTGCACCCGTTGATGCTGACCCCAAGGATACCGAGCAGCGACTCAAAGCCGCTTACCTCTACAACTTCAGTAAATTCATTGAGTGGCCGGTAGACCGTTTCGAAACAACAGACAGCCCATTCAGAATATGCGTCATCAGTAAGCGCGACTTCGTACGCCTGCTTACCCCGTTACAGAGCAGGACCATCAAAACCCACCCCATCACCATTGTCGAGCTGCAATCTGTCAGCAAGAAAGCCGAGTGCCACATCCTTTATCTTGCAAAGGAGAAAAATATAGATCTGGCCGAATTCCTGGTGAAATCTCAGGGGCAAGCCATATTGACCGTAAGCGATCATACCGATTTTGCCCAGCGAGGTGGCTGCATCGGTTTCCTTACCCATGAAAACCGGGTACGCATGGAGATCAATCTTGGGGCCATTCACAAGGCGGGACTTCGCGTGAATGCCCAATTGATCGAAGTCAGTTTGCGGGTATTTGAAGGTGAAAAAGTTCAGCCGGAGGGCTCCGGGCCATGAGCTTTCTGGAAAACCTTCCGATCCGCAACAAACTCATGGTAATGATCATGGCCGTGACACTGTCGATTCTTCTGTTGGCCAGCCTGGCCTTCATCAGCTACGACATCCGTCTCGCCAAACAGTCCCTGGAGCAGGAATTCAGCACACTTGCGCGGGTATTGGGCAATCGCAGCTCGGCGGCCCTGGTATTCGATGACGCCACACTGGCACAGGATAATTTACTCAGCCTGGAGAAAACACCCAACCTGGTCATGGCCTGCGTGTATCGCATAGATGGCGGGATATTCGCGGAATACTCCACCCGCGAGCAAGACCAGGACCAGGGTTTCTGTCCAAGTATGGACCGCACCCTCGGCATGCAGACCGAGTTTGACGATGAATTCCTGCATGTTTCCAGCCTGATCGAACTGGAGGAAGATAACATCGGCTTCATCTATCTACGCGCGGAACTCCGCTCCATTGATGAACGTATACGCAAACAAAGCATCGCCACACTACTGATTGCCGCATGCGCAACCCTGGCCGCCTATCTACTCTCCAATCTGGTGCAGAGATTGATTTCCATACCGCTGACCAACGTAGCCAATACCGCTACCACCATTGAACAAAAACGCGATTATTCCCTGCGCGCCCCGGAGTATGGCCGTGATGAGCTGGGCAAACTCTCCCACTCCTTCAACACCATGCTGGATACTATCGAATACCAGAACCAGCAACTGCTGGAAGCCAAGGAAAACCTGGAGAGCATGGTTGACCATCGCACCCGGGAAATGAAACTGGCGATTCGGGAACTGGAATCCTTTGCCTATTCCGTATCCCACGATTTGCGTGCGCCACTACGCTCCATCAATGGCTTCAGCCAGGCGGTGATGGAAACCAGCAAGGGGCAGCTTGATGAAGAGTCACAGGAATACCTGCAAAGAGTATGCAATGCCAGCGAACGTATGAGCGAATTGATTGACGCCTTGCTGAGCCTGTCTCGCACTTCACAACAGGCTATGAGCCGGTCATCCACCAATCTCAGCGCCATTGCCCATGAATGTATGCGCGAGCTTGCCGAAGCGCACCCCGAACGCAAGGTAGAATACCGTATTGAAGAGAATCTGCTCGCCTATGCCGATCCACACCTGATGCGGATTGTGCTGCAAAACCTGCTGTCCAATGCCTGGAAATTCACCGCCAAACGCAAAGATGCAAAGATTGAATTCGATGCCCAACAGAAAAACAGTGTCATCGTCTACTATGTCCGAGACAATGGCGCAGGCTTTGACATGGAGTATCAGGACCGATTATTCGTCGCTTTCCAGCGCCTTCATGATCCGAGTGATTTCAAGGGAACCGGTATCGGCCTGGCCACGGTAGCGCGCATTATTCATCGCCACGGCGGGGAAATCTGGGCACAAAGCGAACCTGGTGAAGGCGCCACATTCAACTTCACACTTGAAGCGGAAGTCAATTCCTCACTCCAGTCACGAAAAAGCCCATGATACGGATAGACAGGAAAGGTCCTGACGCCCAACACTATGCGTTACTCAGCACTTCCTGAATACAGTGACAGTATTCATCGGCGATACTGATAATATGAAACCCTGCCCAGTGCTCAGTACCCGAATCTGTTTCACGGGTCCATAGGCTTTCAGCGCCCAGACGCAACTCATTACACCCCACCAGTTCCATGGGAAGGGGAATCAGCAATTGGAAGATCTGATTGACGGGTACAGGATTTTTACTGATGATCATCAGACCCTCGGCAGAAATATCCACCACCCGCCCCAACTGACGTTCGGAATGAATATCAAAAACCTCCAGAACATCCTTGATTTCACATCGTTCCTGCTTACGCTTTTCTTTATTTACCATTTTACATGCCTATTGTTGTGCCTGCAGACCCCTGCCAAAGCCGGAAAATTTTCAAGTGCGTCGTTTGTCTTCGCGCCGTAACAGACTGCGCACCGCTTCCATGGCACGATCCACGAAAGGCTGCTTTTCTTCAACGACAATCTTTGCGTTGCCCTGCGCCATTTCCTTGGCCAATGCCAACTTGGATTTCACCGCTGCCTTGGCACCCAAGCCATCCACAAACATGTAGTGACCGGCCAACTGGGTAAACCAGGCAAGCTTGAGCCGCTGCAGGGGAGGCTTCCCGGCGTTGGAAAATTCAAACCAGGTTCCGAACTCAACATACTCGAGAACATCCAGCATTTCTTCTTCCTTGGGTGTCAGTTGTGTTGCCTTTTCGCTCTCCTGCTTCGCCTTTTCTTCCTCTTCCTCGGCGCTAGCGGCCGTTTTCGGCGCAAGCTTAGGCTTGACCTGGGCCTTGCTGGCTTCCGCCACCTCCATGGCACGTAGCGGATCCAGCGCCGCTTCCTGGCAGTCACTGATCAGTGACATCAGGCGCTCACTATCGCCGCTTCCGAAATTGGCAAGCAACTTCAGGCCATCACGCATATAGGCCTGCAATTCCGGCAGATCTTCGCGCAACTTATCACGCGCATCATCAGTACTTCTCGGTTCCGTACTCCAGACAATATCCTTGGCAATGCGCACTGCGGTTTTCCAGAACTGACCTTGCTCACCATCACGGTCACGCAACAGAATAAACATGAGTTTATCGGCCCAGGCCTGCTCCAGTAACTGAACGATGGCCGCTGGCACTATATTGCCCTGCATCACATCCTGTATCACTTTATGAGCGCGCTGGCGAGCTGACTGCAGCTTTTCCTGCCCGGATGCCGCCTCTTTACTGCGCTGCTCCGTCACTTCAGCGGTATGCTGCATCTGCTCCAGACGATTTTCGAACTCCGCCAGCACTTCCGCAAAAATCGACAGCTCATCCTTGAACTCATCCATGATGCGGTTCACTACCGCGCGCATATAGGGGAAGATACCCCGCTTGAGATCGGTTTCCACCACATAGCGTATACCGGCATCGGCCATCACGTTCAGCAAGCGCCGCGCAGGATGATCTTCCTGAGTGAAGAAGTGCTTATCCAGTATGGCCACCTTCAAAAAGGGCGTATGCAAGCGACTGAGCAAGGCCTTGACCGCATTGGGTATGTTTTCATCATTGAGCATGTACTCAAAGATCATCCCGACCAGATCAATCACGTCGGCATCCGCACTGGCAACCCGACGTCGATCCACGGTACCGAAAAGCTTGTTGCGCTGTTCCTGCAGGGTGCTCTTAATGCTTTCAATGAGCCCGGTATCCAGACGGATATCCGGTATCAGTTGGCTATCCAGGGTGGCTTGTGAAACCGGCGAAGTGGCATCTTCCTCCACCTGCACGTTGTGTATGGCAGAAACCAGCTGAGGGTGACCAATCATGCCGCCCGGGGCACCCCCTTCCCCCATGGACCCGGCGGGT
>CBDUNQ010000286.1:0-3962 GCA_965368625.1 uncultured Gammaproteobacteria bacterium | reverse complement strand
GTCCCGAAGATTCTGGTCAGGGTGCCGCACCGACTTTGTCGCTGCGCGGATGATTACCACGGGAAGACCGTACTCATCATTTGAGGTATCTGTTTGTTGTTTATCTTTCACTGGCTTTCCCGGGGACTGGCGCCCCTCACGCTCCTGGGGGCCCTGCTGGCCTACGGGTATCCTCCTGCCTTCCTGATTTTCAAAGACAGCTTCCTGTGGTTTTTTGCAGCCACCATGTTTGCGCTGGGGGTGGTGTTGGAGCCAAAGGATTTACGCGATACCGTGCAGCACCCGGGTCGTATTGCCCTTGGGGTGCTGACCCAATACAGCGTAATGCCCCTGCTGGGTCTGGCGGTGGCCCTGCTGGCACCCTTTTCTCCCGAACTGGCCCTTGGCTTTGTTATCGTGGCCTGTGCGCCCGGTGCCATGGCGAGTAACGTCATGGTCTACCTTGCCGGCGGAGCCGTTGCCTATTCTGTGGCGCTGACCACCCTCTCCACCTTTCTTTCGCCGCTACTGACCCCGGGTCTGGTGAAATGGCTGGGTGGCGCGTTGCTGGAAATTCCCTTTTGGCCCATGATGATGACCATTTTGAAGACAGTGCTTCTTCCTTTGCTGCTGGGCTTGGGCTTGCGCCGTCTGTTGGGTAATCAAGTGTCCTGGGCCGAAAAAGTGGCCCCGGGGATTGCGGCGCTGGCCATCATTATCATTTGCAGTTATGCCGTAGCCGCCAACCAGGAGCGCATCGCCGTTGTAGGTGGGTGGGTGCTGTTGTTTGTGGTGTTGCTCAATGGGCTCGGCTATCTGTTGGGGTGGCTGCTGGCACGGGTCTATGGTTTTGACTCGCGTCATCAATTAACCCTGGCTCTGGAAATCGGTATGCAGAATGCCGGTCTGGGCGTGGCCCTGGCCCTGGCGCATTTTTCACCGGAAACGGCCCTGCCCGGGGCATTGTTTGCCGTTTGGTGCATCCTGACCGCGGCGGGCGCGAGTGCCTATTTACGACGTTTTTCCGTCAGTTTCTGACAATCTTCTGGCAGGGCCTGCCCTTTGTCTGTGCGTAACCGGGCCATGGATGAGCACTGGCGGCCTGTGGGGTCTTGCCTGCTGCGCTCGACACAAGAAAATTACAAATAAAAACAATCATTTGAATAAAAAGTGGAATAAACTGGCACTGTTATTGCTCTATTCACTACTACGAAAGGAAAGTGCCTGTCAAGAAAAGCGGTAAAGATTTTTTGGAGGCTACCGATACCCCTTTCAAGTGTCACTTTCGGGATGTATCTCGTACCAGACATCCTGGATGCATCCCGAAACTGACCCTGTGCTAGGTGACGGTTGTGTGTAAAGACTCCTCCGACGCTGAAAAGCGTTTTTAGCCCCTTCATTTTGAAGGGGCTTTTTTTTACCCCTGTTTTCAATTGAAGGCCATGACTGGTGGCGGTAACTGTTTGGTCAAGGCCGCCTTTTCCCCGATACGGTCTCCAGTTAGGGCAAATCCCAGCAGCTTGCCCTCCCCGTCTTCAAAATAACCCGCGCAGCCGAGGGGGGTGCATTCCGTGCGCCATTGTCCCGCGCTACCCATGGCGGGTGGTGCCACCACCACCGGATGCGCCGGGGTTTTCACCACCACCGGCATGGCCGGGTACTGAAGTGGGGTTTCCTTGTCGGAAAGGGTCTGTGCCAGGGCACGGGCACCCGTCATCAGGGGCATTACGTAGGGTAGTACCAGGCCGCCAACCTCCAGGCAATCACCCAGGGCAAAGATATTCGGGGCTGAGGTGCGCAGAAAGGCATCGCCCACGATGCCTCTATTCACAACCAGTCCAGCTTCCCCGGCCAGCGCCGTATTGGCCCGCAAGCCCACGGCGGAGAGTACCAGATCCGCTTCGATCCGGGCGCCATTTCCCAGGGTTATGGCATAGCCCTCCCCTGCCCGGTCAATGCGCTCGGCGCCGGTACCCAGGTGCCAGCTCACCCCCAGGGTTTCCAGGCTGGACTGCAACAGGGAAGATGCCTGGGGTGGCAGCAGCCGACCCAGCACCTGGTCACCCAGATCGGCAACGGAGACAGAAAAGCCCTGACTGGCCAGGTCATTGGCAAATTCACAGCCGATGAGCCCGGCGCCCAGGATCATGACCCGCTTGGCGCTCGCTAGGTGCTGGCGAAAGCGGTCATAGTCACCGAGATTGTTAATGGATAACACGTCCCCTGCCCCGTCGCCCGCAAAGGGAATGCGGATGGGGTTTGCACCCAGGCACAGTACCAGTTTCCGGTAGGCTTGCACTCCCCCGCTCCAGCGTACACAGCCTTGCTCGCGGTCTATGGTGGTGATGCTGGTGTTGGTGAGTACGGTGGCATTGAGTTGTGCCGCCATTTCGGTTGCATTGGCGGTCGCCAGGGTGTCTGCCGTCTTGCCTTTGCTCAAGGCATTGGACAGCATGGGTTTTGAGTAAAACCGGCCATCATCGGCCGTGATCAGGACCAGGGGGGTATCCGGATCCCGTTTGCGAAATTCTTTGGCCAGGCTGTAACCCGCCAAGCCGGTGCCGGCAATGACAATAGGGTTCATGATGACTCCCGTGGTTGAAAACCAAACCCGGCGCAGAGACGCTGCGCCGGTACAGAATGGGTTTATGCCATGCTGACCATTTCAAAGTCAGCCTTGGAGACGCCGCAATCCGGGCACTCCCAATCGTCCGGAATATCGTCCCAGGGGGTACCGGGTGCAATGCCTTCTTCGGGCAGGCCCGCCGCTTCATCGTAAATGAATCCACATACAATACATTCCCACTTTTTCATTTCATTTCACCTCAAATTAACAACAATTAACAGAAGATAGCGACATATTCCCTTACGCCGTAATCTTGTCCAGGGTTTCCTGGTAGTGTCGTGCATGACGCTCTTCCACCTTGGTCAGTGCGGAAAAACGCTTGCTGGCCTTGGCCAGTACGGCCTGGAACTGTTCCGCGTGTTCCCGTGATTCAGCGATCTGCTCGTCAAATTCCGCTACCGCATCGTGCTGTTGCTCTTGCTCAGCCAAATGGCGGAACTTCGGGTACATTTCCGTGTATTCATAGGTTTCACCGGCAATGGCCAGGGAAAGGCACTTGGCCGGATCCAACTGGTCTTTGGGAAACAGCAAATCCATGTGGCCAAAGGCATGCTGTACTTCCTGGGCTGCGGTGGCCTCAAAAACCTCGGCGGTGGCATTATCGCCCATGGCGCGACAGATTTTTGCAAAATACAGGTATTTAATGTGTGCCATGGATTCACCGGCCAACGCGGCTTCCAGATTTTGTATGGTCACTGATTCTTCATTCTGTAAACTCATGATAGTTCTCCATTAAGTTGAATTTTTCTGCCAGTGTTACGTGGCATGGAAAGTATCATAAGCGGTAATAGATAATAGATCTAATGAATTATGAATATTACTTTAATAGTAATTTACTATCAAAATCCGGGACGGGTGAGACACAGCCCGGCAAGTTCCTGATCAGGGTTTCTGCCACCGCATGCAGGGCCTGGGTACGTGGGTAACTGGTGCGCCAGGCCAGGGCCACGGTGCGTTCCGGCACCGGTGGCGAAAAGCGGCGTATGCTCAGCAGCCGTTGCGAATAACGGTCGGCACCGGCAGCGGTGCAGGGGAGTACGGTTACCCCGAGGCCACTGGCCACCATATGGCGTATGGTTTCCAGGCTGCCGCCTTCCAGTGACTTCTGCAGATCCTGGTTGCTGTGCTGACAGGCAGGGCAGGCTTCCAGTACCTGTTCGCGAAAACAGTGGCCGGCACCCAACATCAACAGGTTTTCCTGGGCCAGATCCGCGGCGTGGATCTGGTCTTTTTGCTGCCATGGGTGGGAGGAAGGGATCACCACCACAAAAGGCTCCTGGTAGAGGGGCAGGGTACGGATACCGGGTTCGTCAAAGGGCAGGGCGATGAGGATGGCATCCAGTTCGCCGCGCCGCAG
>CBDUNQ010000285.1:0-3966 GCA_965368625.1 uncultured Gammaproteobacteria bacterium | reverse complement strand
ACGGCTTCCACCACGGCCACCCGCAGCCCCGCTTCACCCAGGGCACAGGCCAGACTGGCCCCCACCAGGCCGCCACCCACCACAAGTACATCATAGGCTTGCTGGTTCATCATCTCATTACCCCGCCACGCGGATCCGGCCCGCACCGTACTGGAATGAAGCGCCGGGCCATCAGCCGGCCATGAGTGCCTCGATCTCTTCCACGGTTTTGGGTACCGCCTTACTGAGAATATCGTATCCCTCGCGGGTCACCAGCACATCATCTTCGATGCGAATACCGATGCCCCACCATTTTTTTGCCACTCCACGGGTGCCCGATGCCACATACAGGCCCGGCTCCACGGTCATCACCATGCCCGGTTCCAGCACACGCCATTCTTCACCTACCTTATAGTCGCCCACATCATGCACATCCATGCCCAGCCAGTGACCGGTGCGGTGCATGTAAAACGTACGATAGGCGCCATCCTTGATGAGTTGCGCCGGCCGCCCCTTCAGCAAACCCAGCTTGACCAGGCCACGGGTAAGTACCTTGACGGCGGCATCATGGGGTGCATTCCAGTGATTACCGGGATAGATTTCTTCAATGGCCGCCCGCTGGGCATCCAGCACCAGGTTGTAGAGTTGCGCCTGTGGTTCCGTAAAGCGACCGTTCACCGGAAAGGTACGGGTGATATCCGAGGCATAGTATTCATGTTCCGCGCCCGCATCGATAAGCAGCAAATCACCCGCGCGCAATTCACAATTGTTTTCGGTGTAATGGAGGATGCAGCCATTTTCTCCGCCGCCCACAATACTGGAATAGGCGGTATCGCAGCCATGACGACGGAATTCATGAAGGAATTCCGCTTCGATTTCAAATTCCATCATCCCTGGCGTGCATACCCGCATGGCGCGTTTATGGGCCGCCGCGGCAATATTGGCCGAGCGGCGCATGAGCTTGATTTCCGCCCGGCTCTTGTAGAGCCGCATATCGTGTATCAAATGATCCAGGGCCACGAATTCATCGGGGGTATGTACGCCACTGCGCGCGCGGGTACGCATCTCACTTACCCAGCCAATGACCCGGGTATCGAATTCCGGCATGGCGCCCATGGTATAAAACACGCGGTCGCGGCTTTCCAGCAAGCCGGGAAGAATGTCATCGATATCGGTGATGGGAAAGGCATCATCGGCGCCATAGGTTTCCACGGCACCCTCGATACCGGCACGACGCCCATTCCAGGTTTCCATCAGGGGATCCCGTTCCCGGCAAAACAAGACAAATTCCCCATGACTCCGACCCGGTACAAATACCGCCACCGCCTCCGGTTCGGCAAAGCCGGTGAGGTAATAAAAATCACTATCGCAACGGTAGGCATATTCCACATCCCGGTTACGCAGGCGCTCCGGCGCCGTGGGCAGAATGGCGATGGCATCCGGCCCCATCATGCGCATGAGTTGTTTGCGACGGCGGGCGAATTCACTGGCGGCGATCATGGGACTGGGTTCCTGATACTGTGGTTGTGGATCTATTGCAGGCGTGGTGCTGGCTGTAAGGGTTGCAACTCATCGTGCAGCAGCAATACCCCCATGCGCAGGTATTCCTGGATTTCCGAAAAAGCCACTTCATCTTCTTCCGCGCCTTCCTGGAAATCAAAGGCCACCCGGGAAATATCGGTAACATCACGAATAAATTCCTGGCTGTCTTCGGAAAGGCCGCGCTCCTTGTCCAGGCCGCCCAGCCCAAGCCCGCTGATAAAGCCTTCACACCAATGCCCCAGGGATTCCGTACGCTCCTGCAACGGGTCTTCATCCAATGGCAACAGGGGCTCGAATTCCAGATCGGGACTATTGAGTTGTTCGCGCAAGCGCTGAAACAACTTGCCAATGGCCACGGCGCATTGCTTCACGGCGGGGCTTTCCCACTCCACATCACCCAACAGTTGCACCAGCCAGGTTCCGGGGTCCATGCCGCCGGCGGCGCACAGCACGCCACACACAAAACCATGGCATTCCGCTGCATCCGTGGCGGCACCGGCACGCTGCAGCAAGCTATCCAACCCTTCAAAATCATCAGTCACGGCCCGGATTCCATCTCTACGGATCAACGCTGGACATTACCACACCGCCCGTCACCCCGTCACATGGGCCGCGGCGTCTGGAGAAACAGGATAGTGCAGTGGACCGGGAAAAGGGGACAGGGGTCGGAGCGCAGCCCACGGGGAAGGCAGGTCATTTGATCCGCTGGCCCAGGCGCCAGCAATGCCCTGGCCGTTGAGACAGGGTATCGGGAAATCGGGCATTGTCACCAACCGTTGACCCATTTTGCCGCCCGCACTATAGTGGCCCCATGGCACAGAAAACACCCCCATCCGCAATGGAACAAGAGCTCAAAAAGCTGGAATACCGGCTCGACGAGCTGGTACAGACCATTACCCGCCTGAAAGAGGAAAACCGCTCCCTGCGCACCCAGCAGGATAGTATGGTGAGCGAACGCGCCGGTCTCATTGAAAAGAATGAGCTGGCACGTGCCCGGGTGGAAGCCATGATCAATCAGCTCAAGGCCATGGAAACCGGCGCATGAGCATCAGCGACAGTAAAAAGGATCTCAAACCCGTCACGGTACAGATTCTCGACAAGGATTACCGGGTTTCCTGTCCCGCCGAAGAGTGCGATGCCCTCACGGCTTCAGCCCAGTATCTGGATGGGAAAATGCGCGAAATCCGCGCTACGGGCAAGGTAGTTGGCGCCGACCGCATTGCCGTGATGGCCGCCCTCAATATTGCCCATGAATTGCTGGATCGGGATAACCAGAAAGACGACAGCCAGCAATCCATCAGTAACCGCATTCGCGCCCTGCAGAACAAAATCGAGCTGGCGCTCAACTCGGGCAACCAACTGGAGCTGTAAGCCCGCCCGATACGCGGTATACTCACCATTGGCCGGCCACCCGGGGTACCCGGGTAATTCCAGTGAACACCCTGGTTTCCCGGCCCAGAGTTTTGCTTTGGCATCCCCTGCTGCATTCGTTAGAAGTCCGGAATTCCCTTCGGCCTAATTGTAGTGACTGGGGACATGTTTGCCGCTTTCTGTGTGCAGGTCCACCATGAGTGGAAAGCCTTTGAAGGTGGTTATGTCCCCCCCTGAACCTTTGGTTCAAGGGCAACGGACGCGACGGTGCAAGCGGAGGATGCCTCCTACATTCCACTCTACTGACAACCGGTAATACCTCTGGAGCACACCAGATTTCGCAAGCCAAAGCCCTTGTCAATGCCATGACCCCAGCCACCCCCTCCCCCACCGAAAAACAAAATGCCCTGCGCAGACAATTGCGCGCGGCACGACGTGCCCTCCATCCACAGCAGCGCAACGATCATGCCCTGGCCGTGGCGGATACCCTGGCGCGTCACCCGCTGTTTCTCAACAGCCGGCGTATCGCCACCTATCTGGCGGTGGATGGTGAACTGGATCCCACGCCCCTGGTAAAGCGCGCCTGGGCCCTGGGTAAAGAGGTTTTTTTACCGGTGCTGATTCCCTTTGGACACAACCGCCTCTGGTTCGCCCCCTACCGGGAAGGCGAACCCCTGCGTTACAACCGCTTTGGCATCGCCGAGCCACTGCGCATCCACCGCCAGCGCTCCGCCAGCCATTCCCTGGATCTGGTACTGGCGCCATTGGTGGGTTTCGATGCACAGGGCCATCGCCTGGGCATGGGTGGTGGTTTCTATGACCGCAGCTTTGCCTTTCTGCTGCGCCGCCATCACTGGCACAAGCCACGCCTTATCGGCATGGCCCATGCCTGCCAGCAAGTATCACAATTACCGGCCCAACCCTGGGATGTGCCCCTGCATGGCATCGCCACGGAACAGGGTTTGCACCTCATTCACACAAGAGAGAACCCATGAATTACTGGCTCATGAAATCCGAACCCGATGTGTTTGGCATCGACCACCTCAAGGCCATGCCGAAAAAGACCGAGCATTG
>CBDUNQ010000284.1:0-3966 GCA_965368625.1 uncultured Gammaproteobacteria bacterium | reverse complement strand
CCTTTATCGATGGATCAAACTTCTCGCTATAGGAGGTCCGATCAAAAAACGAGCCGTACTCAAGATCGCCGGTGCTGGCCACCGCCATATACAGCCCGCCAGCAAATATAACCCCGACTGCCGCGTAACTGACCATCTCCGCTCGGGAGCGGGTGAAAATCTTTTCCTCAGGTGTGGTAATCACATGGGAGCGCCCCGCCATTACCTTGCGCACCTGAATCGGTAATTTTCGCATTTCTGCTACCACTTGCTCAAGAAATTCTTCTTCGGTTTGCTGTTCTTCGCCCACTACATAGCGGGAAAACAGGGTGGACATGGCGCTCAGTGGCTTGATGTTGGCTTCCCCCACCTCCAGAGGACAGCCGTCGATATCCAGGGTTTGCCCCACCAGTTCCAATGCCGCATCCACGCGCTGCTGGGGCACGCGCAGGTGCATACGGGCACGCCGCGACAGATGCAGCATCTGCCCTGCCGTAGCCTCCGGTCGATTCCAGCCATTACCCGATTCGGCACCATGGATCAGGTGCACGCCGGCATCTTCCTCATCGGCCAGCCAGGGCAATGCCTGTTGCAGGGCATTGGAAAAGGCAAAAGCGTGATCCAGGGGCAGCATTTTACAACGGATGCTGTAGGAGAGATCCACAACATCTTCCGGCACCTGCCATTTGTCGTTGTCGCGTTTTTCTTCTTCCCAGTACATGATGAAGTCTCCCGGTTCAGTTGGAGTAGAAGGCCGCTTCCAGACGTTCTTCCCAGGCATCCGGGGTATCCGGGAAGGGGGGGCGCACATCCATGCTGAAGAACGTCTCACCCGCCTGCGCCCTGGCCTTGATTACCGTAACCAGTTCATCAAAGGAAGCCAGATCGTGGTTCTGCATCAATACTTCACTGAGCCATAACATATCAATTTACCTGCCAGTTGCTATCGGCAACGCCAGTGCCGGCGATGCGGTCATAGTAGCGGGCACGATACAGTAATCGCCCCGCGCCTTCGCTTTGTCCGTTTTCAAATGCCGTGCGGCTGTGCAGCACGTTATTGCAGATTATCCCCTGCCCCGGCTGTAAACAGACCTGGTAGCGGTTTTCCTCACCCTCTGCCAACAAGCGGGTGAGCATGGCAGCGGCTTCCTGTGTCAGGGCATCGGCCTTCCACTGGATATTCCGCATGCGTGCCGAATAGCGCATATGGAGGTTGCCGGTTTCCCGGTCCACGGAAAATACCGGCCCGGTTTGTGCGCCGCGGATTTCCTCCCCGCCTTCAAGATTCGGCGGTATCGTCATGGCCTGCGGATCCATAAGAGCGCGCACCAGCTCCGGATGTTCATCCCGCAAGCGCATATACAGCATTTCATGATCCATGAGCGCGTTTTCGCCCCCTGCCGCCGCCGTGCGCACACAATGCATGACAATCCCGCGAATCTGTCGATGGGGCGGGTTGTAGTAACCATCCGTATGCCAGCTCAATGCGCGGCTGGTATAGGGGATGTAACCGGTACGCCGATCCCCTTCCACCACCTGCAGGGATGTGATCCGGTCATCATCGGCCCCCAGATTACCATCCAGCTGCACCAGTCCAAGTTGACGCCCCAGGGCTGCAATGGCTTCCTTGCTCGCAAGGCCAGGGTCGGCCAGCTGATAAATCGCCATATTGGCCTGTCGACAACGGTGTACGATGGCCTCCCGCTCATACGGCTGGAGCGAGTAAGGGTCTTCCACCGGTATCAGCAACTCTTCCAGCTGGCGCGGTTGGCTGGCACGTTTCCAGGCACGCCAGCGGGCATACTGGGCCGGCTCATCCAGCACAAAAGGACTTTTACATTTCACCGGGAAATTCCGCTCCTGCCACCTGCTACCCACGGATGATTGCCTACCAACCCTGGCCATATGGGGTCGAAACGCCATTTTTCAAGCACCTGACCAGGAAGGCGGCAACATTGTAATACAGCGCACTCCTCAGAAAAGCGTTGATACCGACAGGATTTTTGCGGCTATTTTCATGTATTACCAATGACTTGCCCGTCTTTTTTATAACAATTTAGTAGAAGTAATCAGGCCAAGTCATTGTTTTATGGCCCCATTAAAGAATGCTTGGAAAGCCAGCCCAGCCTTCGTATAATTCAGCGCCTTGAATTGATGTAGTTTCCGGGTATCCCTTTTGGGATAAGCGGAACGTGCCAGAACACCCCAAGGGTAGGGTTTGCTGGTGTGTGTCACCTCCCTAGACTGCTACCACCGAAATGAGCGGGTATCCGTGTTTCGGCGATAGCCGGTTTAAAACATGTGAACCGCAACAGATTCAAGCTTTTATTAAATTAACGGTACTAACGCGACAACGGTCATGAGACCGGCGTCATTGACAAATCCTTACAAGGAGAAAGACATGGCCAAGAAAAACCATGAGACTCCGATGCTCGACGAACTGGAAAGCGGTCCATGGCCGAGTTTCATTTCCGGCATCAAGCGCCTTCGTGATGAACATCCAGAAGAGCGCATCCGGGAAGTAACCAACTCTCTGCTGGGTCAGTTGGAACACTCCTACGAAACCCGTAAGGGTTACTGGAAAGGCGGTACCGTTTCTGTATTCGGTTATGGCGGCGGCATCATCCCCCGTTTCTCCGAAGTAGGTAAAGCCTTCCCAGAGTCCAAAGAATTCCATACCCTCCGCGTTCAGCCACCACCCGGCAACTACTACACCACCGACATGCTCCGCAAGCTCGGCGATAGCTGGGAAAAGCATGGCTCCGGACTGCAGACCTTCCACGGTCAGACCGGTAACATCATGTTCATCGGTACCGACACCCCCGGCACTCAGCACTTCTTTGATGAAATCAACGAATACGGCTGGGACCTCGGTGGTGCCGGCCCCTGCGTACGTACCGGCATGTCCTGTGTAGGTGCGGCCCGTTGCGAACAGTCCTGCTGCAACGAACACGCCATCCATCGTCATCTGCTGTGCAACTTCACCGATGACGTCCATCGCCCTGCTCTGCCTTACAAGTTCAAGTTCAAGGTTTCCGGTTGCCCCAACGATTGCCAGAACGCCATCGAGCGTTCCGACTTCGCTGTGATCGGTACCTGGCGCGACGACATGAAGGTGGACCAGGAAGAAGTGAAGGCCTACGTTGCCAAGAAAGGTCGTCAGTACATCATCGACTATGTAGTCGGCATGTGCCCCACCAAGGCTCTGTCCCTGGCCGACGATGACACCCTGGTAGTGGATAACAGCAACTGCGTACGTTGCATGCACTGCCTGAACGTCATGCCCAAGGCGTTGAGCCCCGGCGACGATCGTGGTGTCTCCATTCTCATCGGCGGTAAGCGTACCCTGAAGATCGGTGATCTCATGGGTACCGTAGTGGTTCCCTTCAAGAAGCTGGAAACCGACGAAGACTACGAAAGCCTGGTGGAAATGGCTGAAGAAATCATCGACTTCTGGGCAGAAAACGGCCTGGAGCACGAGCGCTGCGGTGAAATGATCGAGCGTATCGGTCTGATGAACTTCCTTGATGGTATCGGCATTGAAGTGGATCCCAACATGATCTCCAATCCTCGTCGTATCTCCTACATCCGCATGGATGACTGGGACGAAGAAGCCGAGAAGTGGTTCGCCCGCAAAGCCGAAGGTCAGGTGTAAGTCATCACGACCTACACCACCGGTAGGAACCTACCCGTCAGCCTGCGAGGCGGCATAGTCGCCTCGCACTGACAAACGAATTAGATAAGTTCAGGAGAAATCCATGGCAATGCAAGACATGCGTCAGCCGATCGAATCCGGATGCCCGGATGGTTTTCAGTACATGCATCCCGTGATGCGCCGCAACTTCGGTCTGTGGAAATATCATGACGATCCCCGTCCTGGTGTTCTGCGTCACGTAGCCCACAGTGGCGATGTTGTATGGACCGTTAAAGTCGGTACCCAGCGTATCCTCGACATCTTCACCCTGCGCACCCTGTGTGACATCGGTG
>CBDUNQ010000283.1:0-3978 GCA_965368625.1 uncultured Gammaproteobacteria bacterium | reverse complement strand
CCCGCAATGCCCATCCGCTGCTGGATGATCCGGTATTCCGCCAGTTTTTCGGTGACCGCTTCAGCACTCCCCGCAAACAACTGGAAACCAGCCTGGGATCCGGGGTCATGCTCAGCGAACAGGGATATGTGTTGACCAACAACCATGTAATTGATGGCGTCGATGAAATCCAGGTGATGCTCAGTGATGGCCGTAGCAGCCGCGCAACGGTGGTGGGTGTAGATCCCGACACGGATCTTGCGGTATTGAAAGTAACCCTGGACAAGCTCTCATCCCTGGTGCTGGGCTCTTCACAGAACCTGCGCGTGGGCGATGTGGTATTGGCTATCGGCAATCCCTTTGGCGTCGGACAAACCGTCACCCTGGGTATTGTCAGCGCCACCGGACGTCACCAGTTGGGCATCAATACCTTTGAAGACTTTATACAGACCGATGCCGCCATCAACCCTGGTAACTCAGGAGGCGCCCTGATCAATGCCCGCGGGGAACTGGTGGGGATCAATACTGCTATTTATTCCCGCACCGGCGGCTCCCAGGGCATTGGCTTTGCCATCCCCATTCAATTGGCCAAGGGCGTAATGCAACAGATCATAGAAAAGGGCCAGGTGACCCGTGGCTGGCTGGGTATCGAGGCACAGGATCTTACGCCTGCCCTGATGGAATCCTTCAGCCTGGATTCTCCCCAGGGCATGCTGGTGGCCGGCATCCTGCGCGGGGGGCCCGCGGAACAGGCGGGACTGGAACCCGGTGATATCATCCTCGTCATCGATGATCAGCGGATCAGCAATGCCCGCGACGCGGTGAATTTTATCGCGCAACAGCCGCCCAAGGCCCGCTTGCACATTGAGGGGATTCGTCAGGGCAAGGCCTTCAGTACTGATGCCGTGGTGGGTAGCCGCCCCATGGGGACCCGCTGAGGGGCCTGGCGTATACAGTCGGCATTCTATAAATGCCCGCCAACCGGTACACTAGGGCGAAGATCCGGCCATAGCAGCCACCACTGAGGGACAATGATAAAACGCTTCAGGCAACTATTCGGGCGCGATAAACCAGCCAAACCCGCATTCAGCGAGACACCGAGCCTGCGGCATCGGGACACCCCGCCGGAAGATGGCCCGGCCACCCTGCACCTGGACCTGGACAAAGCCTTTTACGGATTGCTGCTGGGGGTACACTCCTTTCTGGATATCGAGCCCAATACCATGGAGCGCCAGGTAACCAGCGAACTACAGGGAATGATCGATTCCCGCCGCGAACTGGCCGCCATGATCCCGCGCCTTCCTGATGTGCTGCCCCTGGTACTGCAAAGCCTGCGCGATGACTCCATTTCCGGTAGACAGGTGGCCGCCAGCATTGAAAACGATCCTGCCCTGGTAGGCGAAGTGATTCGCCTCGCGAACAGCCCCTACTATCGCACCGGCAAGCGCATTACCAGTCTGGAACAGGCGGTATTCATGATCGGCCGTCAGGGATTGAATGAATTGGTCACGTCCGCTTCGCTCAAGGCGGTTTTCGATATCGAAGGCCATCACTACAATGCCCTGTTTGGCAAGCGGGTGTGGAAACAGGCCACTCTTTGCGCCCAGACCTGCCGCTGTTTTTCCCGCAGTGAGCCCTGCGAACCCTTTGAGGCATTCCTCGCCGGCCTGAGTCACAACCTGGGGCTGGTGGTGGGCTCCCAGGTACTGGCGCGCGCCCACAGCAGCACCGAAGCGCCCCGCTCCCTGGGCTTTCGCAAACGCTTTGTGAGTCAGTGCCAGACCATTTCCCATTTGATTGCCCGCGAATGGAGTTTTCCCGAAGCCACGCTGATGGCTTTGGAGGAACAGGGCATGGAACAGGATGACAATGACCTCAGCGCGATCGGCGCCCTGTTACGCTGGTCCACCAAAATGAGTCAGATTCAGGTATTGCGCATGGAACAGCGTGTGGATACCACACCGGAAGCGGTAACGGCCTGGATCGGCTCACGCTCGGAAAAGCGCTGCTTGCGCTGTGCACAGGAATTAATGCAGTAAGACTTCCGTTGGTTGCCATAGGACAAGCCTGCTAGGCGGAAACGCTTTTCGCTATACAGGGCAGGTTCGCATCGGGACCATGCTGCATCTGCAACCAGTCTCTGAATTCCGTCACCGGTAATGGCTTGCTGAAATAAAATCCCTGTATCTTTTCACAACCCATGGCGGTCAATAATTCCAGGGTTTGTGCATCTTCCACCCCTTCGGCCACCAGGGTATACCCCAGCTTATGCACCATATCGATGGTTGCATGGACGATCGTGTAACTTGTGTTTGAATGAGTGATATCCTGCACCAGGCTACGATCCAGCTTGATCACATCCACGGGCAAACGCTGCAAATACGACAGCGAAGAATATCCGGTTCCATAATCATCCAGCTCAACGCCAATACCGGCAGCACGAAAAATCTCCAGCACCTGCACGGCACGCTCCGGATTTTCCATGGCGGCACTTTCGGTAACTTCAATACTGAAATGTGAGACAGAAACCCCCGACTTCCGGATCTTTTCCAGGAAACCATGAGCACACTCAGGATCCGAGAGGGATTTTCCCGAAAGGTTGATGGATACCACAAGTTGCGAGAAGGTATCCTGCTGGTTCTTTATGTCCTGAATTACCCGCTCCAGCACCCAGTGGGTGAGAATATCAATATTTCCGGTCTGTTCCGCCAGTGGGATAAACTCTGCGGGGGATATAAAGCCAAGTTGCGGATGATGCCAACGGACCAGGGCTTCCGCTCCCATACAGCGAAGCGTGCTTGCATCTATCTTTGGCTGATAGAAAACCGACAGTGAATCACTTTGTATGGCATCCCGCAGATGACTGATGATACTGAGTCTGCGCATACAGTATTGATTGGTTGCCTGGTCATAACTTCGTAATGGCTTGCCTTCCAGCTTGGCCCGATACATGGCCACATCCGCATGTTGCAGTAATTCATCGGCATTAGCCGCATCCTCCGGAAATACGCTGATACCGGCACTGGCACTCAAATGAATGGAAATATCCTGTAATTGAAACGGCGTGCGGAGATTTTCCAGCAAGCGCAGGGCAACGGACTCCAATATGGATTCCGCATCGTCCCCGCGTACCACACAGGCAAATTCATCGCCGCCGATACGGGCCGCGGTAACGTTTTCCGGAATACACTCCAGGATCCGCTCACCAAGCATCTGCAATACATGATCTCCAGTCGCATGCCCAAGGGTGTCATTGATTTCCTTGAAATGATCAAGATCCAGAAGCAATACTGCCGCCTTGCTGTCCGCGGCGGCCGCCTTATGGATTTGCTCTTCCATTACTTGCTGGAGCGCACGCCGGTTGGGGAGATTGGTCAACGCATCATGGCTGGCGGCATGCTCAAGCATGGATTGCAATTTCACCCGTTCGGTGATGTCCCTCAGAATCAGAATATGTCCTTCTGCATTTCCCACATGTACGCCACCACGTGAAATCTCAACGGGCATTGCCCTGCCCTGATGATCGAGTAATGTGGTTTCCACACAGGGCGCACCCGATCTTGTATTCAGCTGGTCCCATTCCGGTAATCGCTCGAGAATAGGCATACCGATCAATTGTTCATTTGACATGCCGATCATTTTTGCGGCAGGGGCATTCAGCTCTGATATATAAAAATCCGGAGTCAGGGTGATGATGGGATCCCGGCTGTTATGAAATACCGCATTCACCAGGGCTTCCTTGGATCGAATTGCCTTATCCTGTCTTTGCAGCGTGAGGCCTTGCTGGTCAATGGTGAAGATAAAATTTGCTGCCAGCGACAGGATGGCCGTGATTACCAGGGAATAAGCCGGCACCACCAGTGCAAAACTGCTGAAGGTCCACAGGGTAAGCAGCAAAATGACCATGATAATACCAGCCAGCATGGTAATGCCCACGGGCCAACTGCGTTTTCGGGTCAGCGCCACCGTGATAATGGATACCAGCGCCAGCAACATCAG
>CBDUNQ010000282.1:0-3981 GCA_965368625.1 uncultured Gammaproteobacteria bacterium | reverse complement strand
CCACCAGCGATACTCCACCAGGGCTGAAGGGGGGGGGCTGAATTCCGGCATTCTGGCGAAGGCCTGTTCATAGCGGGTTGCCAGTGGCTCCACCAACAGGGCCTGTTGCCGATCGCGCGCAGGATTCTGTGTGAACTTTTCCCAACGCATTTCCATGGCGCGCAGATATCGCCCCAATTGTGCCAGCCAGGGGTCCGGTGTGGCTTGCACGAACCCCGGGTAAATCAACCCCTGCAGCTGATGTTGCAACTCACTGGCCAGCGCCAGTTGAGCGGGGTTCAAACGCGCCTGCAACTGGCGCCGCAGGCCATGATAGGCTTGTAGCGCATCATTTACCTGGGCACAAAGCTCATTACCCGTAGTCATCAACAAGGGCTCTCCCCGGGCCTTACAGGCAGCATAGGCATCAGCATCACGGGGCGCAGCATCTTCTCCCAGAAAGACACGCTCCATTGTGGCGGCGAGCAAGTCTTCCTTGAGCGCTTCACAATTCCCCAGTGGGGCAAAATACAGGCACAGGGTATCCACCTGTGGCCAATGCCGCTGCAAGTGTTTTACGCTGCGTGCACAATCCCTGCGCAGTAAGGCCAATACCCCTTTGCGATGACGTATGACGGCTTCTTGCGGCGAATCCAGTAAACAAAGGTCGACCTGTGCCCCCCTGTCCACCAGGGCCGGGTAGCCACGCACACCGACTTGCGTGGCTTGCACTTCAACCCAGTCCGGTAAATCACCGAAGTCCCACTGTTCAATATTCCGACGCTCCCGGGGATGCCCGGAAAGGCTTGCAAAGCGCTCACGCGCCTGCGAACCCAGTTGTTGCTGCAGGGCATCCAGGTCTCGGCCACTGGCCATGGGTTTACCCTGCTCATCCAGTATCACAAAACGTGCGAACAAGTGCTCCGGCACCTGTTCCTCACGCCAGGCATCGGCAGGAACCGGCACTCCGGTCATCTCCTGCAAGCGGGCACTGAGGGCCGATAGCAGTGTTCCTTTCCCCGGCACCATGGATGCACAACAGGCGCTGGCAAATTCCGGTACCGGTACAAAATTCCGCCGCAGCCCCTTGGGCAGGCTTTTGATATAACTTTGCAGTTTTTCCATTAACAACCCGGGCACCAGCCACTCAAAGGATTCACTGCGCAATTGATTGAGCGCGGCCACGGGCACCTGGACGGTCATACCATCATCCTCTTCCCCCGGAGCGAAGCGGTAACTCAAGGCCAGGCGCATACCCGCGACTTCCAACACTTCGGGAAAGTGCTCCGGATCTATCGTATCCACATCCCCCTGTAACAGTTGTTGCGGCTCAAAATACAGGCAACGTGGATCTTCACGTTCCGCCTGCTTGCGCCAGCGTTCAAAGCTGGGGCGACTGTACACGTCCTGCGGAATCCGTTCATCGTAAAAGGAAAACAAATCATCTTCGCTGACCAGGAGATCACGGCGGCGGGACTTGGCCTCCAGATCCAGCACTTCAGCCACCAGGGCGCGGTTATGATCAAAAAAAGCACCCTGGGTATGAAAATGCCCCGCCACCAGGGCTTCACGGATAAACAGTTCGCGCGACGTTACGGGATCCAGTGGCCCATAGTTAACCCGTCTTTTAACTACAATGGGCAAGCCATACAGACTTACCCGTTCATAGGCGGCCACCTGGCCAGCACGTTTTTGCCAGTGGGGTTCAGAGTAACTGCGCTTCAACAGGTCGCCCGCCAGAGGCTCGACCCATTCCGGCTTGATGGCCGCCACGGTGCGCGCATAGCGCCGCCCGGTCTCCACCAGTTCCGCCGCCATGATCCACTGGCTGCCGCGGCGCGCCAGCACCGAGCCGGGAAATACTTCCAGCTTGAGATTGCGGGCCCCCTGATATTCGCGCTTTTCAATGCGCAGTGCGATATTGCCCAGGAGGCCGCTTAACAGGGCACGATGTATGGCATCATGAGCAGCGGCTTCCTGGTTAAGTCGCCAGCCCATCTCCTTTACCTGACGCTGAAGCTGTCGTTCCACATCATGCCATTCACGCATCCGCAGATAGGAAATAAAATGCTGCTTGCACCATTTGCGCAGCTTATTTTGCGAAACTTGCCGGGCCTGCGCATGATAGGCATCCCAGAGTTGCACAAAGCCGAGAAAATCCGAGTCTTCATGGGCAAACAGACGATGTTTTTCATCGGCGGCCTGAGTTTTATCCATGGGCCTTTCCCGGGGATCCTGTACCGACAAGGCGGAGGCGATGATCAACACTTCCCGCAGGCAAGCTTCCTCACCAGCAGCCAGTATCATACGGCCGATACGCGGATCAACGGGTAGCCGCGCCAGTTGCCGCCCAAGCCCGGTCAGCTGCTTTTGCGCCGTCATGGCACCGAGTTCATGCAATAACTTGAAGGCATCGCGTATGAAACGCGCATCGGGAGGCTCTACAAAGGGGAATTGCTCCATGGCACCCAGACCCAGGGCATGCATTTGCAACAGTACCGCTGCCAGATTGGTACGCAGTATTTCCGGATCGGTGAATGCCGGACGTTGCTGATAGTCTTGTTCATCATAAAGCCGGATGCAGACACCGGCCGCCACCCGTCCACAGCGGCCCGCACGCTGGTTGGCGGAAGCCTGGGAGATCTTTTCCACCGGCAGGCGCTGCACCTTGCTGCGTACACTGTACCGACTGATACGTGCCAGACCCGTATCCACCACATAATGGATACCCGGCACCGTGAGCGAGGTTTCCGCCACATTGGTGGATAGCACGATACGACGCCCCCGATGCCCCTTGAACACGGCCTGTTGTTGTGCCGCGGAAAGGCGTGCGTACAGGGGCAGTATCTCCGTATGGGGTGGGTGGTGTTTACGCAGTTGCTCCGCCATTTCACGGATTTCCCGCTCCCCGGGCAGAAACACCAGTATGTCGCCGTCCCCTTCCCGCGCCAGTTCATCCACCGCATCGAGGATGGCCTGGCCACGATCCCGGTCAATCTGTTCTTCATCCGCGCTCTGTAGCGGCCGGTAGCGTATTTCTACCGGGAAACTGCGACCGGACACCTCGATTACCGGGGCTTGATTGAAATGCGCGGAAAACCGCTGAGTATCAATGGTGGCAGAAGTGATAATCAGCTTGAGATCCGCACGTCGCGGTAACAGTTGTTTGAGATAACCCAGGAGAAAATCGATATTGAGGCTGCGCTCATGGGCTTCATCAAGAATCAGGGTATCGTATTGCAGAAGATCCGGATCGGCCTGGGTTTCCGCCAGCAGGATCCCGTCGGTCATGATCTTCAGATAGGTGGCTTCACTGAGCTGTTCATGAAAACGCATCTTACAACCCACCACCTGGCCCACAGGTGAATCCAGCTCTTCCGCCAGGCGCGCGGCCAGGCTGCGGGCGGCAATACGGCGTGGTTGAGTATGGCCGATGAGGCCATCAACCCCCCGGCCCAGTTCCAGACAGATCTTCGGCAACTGGGTGGTTTTTCCGGAACCGGTTTCACCGCACACGATCACCACCGGGTGCCCGGCGATGGCTGCACGTATTTCCTCACGCCGCTCCACCACCGGTAATGACTGGGGATAACGTGGGCTGGGCAGCTTATCCCGCCGCCATGCCTGCGCCGCCAGCAGACGATCCACCTCTGTCTGCAAGCCGGGTAGCGCCCGATCAACGGGCTTGCCCTGTTGTATGCGCCGCCGTATTCCCTGGAGCCGCCGTTGCAGCACGGCCCGGTAGCGCGCAGCACAGCGCGCTATGTCTTCATCGAGCGCTTGCAATTGACTGGTCAAAATCGGAGGATCTGAATTCATCGGTCGTTGCTGCAGGGGCTTGTGTAAGGCCAGCCTGCGTTGGGGAATAGTGAAAGCGGCTTATGCGTCCTGACCACAGGCCACCGGCGTTTCCTCTGTCAGGATATGCACCGCAACAGTGGAAGCTGTTATGCTTCCCTGATCCATAAGCATTTTCTTATCTTAGTGAGAGTATACCCACAT
>CBDUNQ010000281.1:0-3982 GCA_965368625.1 uncultured Gammaproteobacteria bacterium | reverse complement strand
AGCGCCGGTTTCGCGCACCGCACCACAGTGTATCGGCGGCCGCCCTGGTGGGAGGGGGTTCGCAACCCCGGCCGGGGGAAGTGTCTTTAGCACACCACGGTGTATTGTTTCTCGATGAATTACCCGAATTTGACCGCAAGGTGCTGGAAGTATTGCGCGAACCCCTGGAAACCGGAACCATCACCATTTCCCGGGCGGCGCGGCAAGCCGAGTTTCCCGCCCGCTTCCAACTGGTGGCCGCCATGAACCCCTGCCCCTGCGGGTATTGGGGCGACCCCAGTGGACGCTGTCGCTGCAGCAGCGAACAGGTACAGAAATACCGCATGCGCATTTCCGGTCCACTGCTGGATCGCATTGATCTTCATGTGGAAGTGCCCCGGGTCGCCTTCGATGACTTGCAAGGAACCCCCGGGGAACCCAGCGCCCCGATCCGGGAGCGGGTGCTGCGCGCACAACAACGGCAACAGGCACGCCACGGTGATCTGAACCGGGAATTGAACCATCAGCAACTCACCGAGGTATGCGGCCTGGAAGAAGATGACCGGGCACTGTTGCGCAAGATCATGGAACGTTTTCAATTGTCCGCCCGCAGTTACCATCGGATTCTGCGGGTGGCACGTACCATTGCCGATCTGGAGGGTGCGGATAAGGTTTGCACCGCCCACCTTACCGAAGCCCTGGGCTATCGCTGCCTGGATCGCCCTTTGAATTGATGGGCCCAGGCCAGCGGATCAAGGGCTGGGGACCGGCTATCAAGCACTTATCGGTCTATGCCCGGCATCAACCACAATTCCTGCGTGCACACTTTGTCAACCCTGCCCATTGGGTCGTTTTTCAAGGCAGGCAGTTGACGTTACAATGTCCGCATCGCAACACCCTCCAAGTGAGTATTTCCTGTGGCAGGACTCAACCCACACCAGCAGGCTGCCGTGCAGCATGTGGATGGCCCCTTACTGGTACTGGCTGGCGCCGGCAGCGGCAAGACCCGTGTCATCACCACCAAGATCGCTCACCTGATCCAGAACTGTGGGATGAATGCCCGCAACATTGTGGCCGTGACCTTTACCAACAAAGCGGCCCGGGAAATGCGTGAACGTGCCGCATCTCAGCTTAACAAGGGCGAATCCCGGGGCTTGACCGTTTCCACCTTTCACAACCTTGGGTTGAATATCCTGCGCCGTGAACATCGCCATGTGGGATTAAAGGCGGGCTTCACCATCTTCGATGCCACCGACAGTGCCAACCTGATTTCCGAATTGCTGCGCAAAGGCCCTTCCCTTGAAGTGGACGCCTGCCGCAACCTCATCTCCCACTGGAAAAACGACCTGATCCTGCCGGATCAAGCCTTCAATCGTGCCGAAGACGCTCTGCAACTGGCCACGGCCCGGGTGTACGAGGAATACCAGCGCAGTCTGCGTGCCTACAATGCCGTGGACTTTGATGACTTGATATTGCACCCGGTGATTCTGTTCCAGCAGCAAGAAGCAGTGCGCACCCATTGGCAAGACCGCATCCGCCATTTATTGGTGGATGAATACCAGGATACCAATGGTGCTCAATATGAACTGGTACGCGCGCTGGTGGGCAAGCTGGGTACCTTCACCGCCGTGGGCGATGACGATCAATCCATCTATACCTGGCGTGGCGCGCGCCCGGAAAACCTTCTGCGCCTGAAAGAAGATTATCCGCGACTGAAAGTGGTGAAGCTGGAGCAGAATTACCGTTCTTCCGGGCGCATCCTCAAAGCCGCCAATCACTTGATCGACCATAACGAACATGTATTCAAGAAACGCCTGTGGAGTGATCTCGGCTATGGCGACCCGATTCGGATTCTGGGTTGCAAAGACAGTGAACATGAAGCCGAACGGGTGGTTTCCGAATTGCTGCATCATCAATTCCAGAGCAGCGCCCGCCATGGTGATTATGCCATTCTGTATCGAGGTAATTTTCAGTCACGCCCGTTTGAAAAGGTGTTGCGCGAACACCGCATTCCCTATCACTTGAGCGGCGGCCTATCCTTTTTCGAATACACCGAGGTAAAGGATTTTCTCGCCTATCTGCGGCTCATTGCCAATGAAGATGATGACCGTGCCTTTCTGCGTGTCGTCAATACGCCGCGCCGGGAACTGGGTGCCGCCACCCTGGAAAAACTCGGTCACTATGCCAGTGAGCGTGGCGTCAGCCTCATAGGCGCCTGTTACGAAATAGGACTTGCACAGCGCTTGCCGGAACGCGCCGTAAGCCGCTTGCAACGCTTTGCCCAATGGGTCATGGAACTCAATGAAGCCGGCAAAGGGGGTGACCCCATGGGTGTGGTCAACCGCGTTTTAACGGATACGAATTATCAGGATTGGCTACAGGAAACCGCCAAGGAGCCCAAGGATGCCGAGCGCCGTTTGCAAAACCTGGATGACTTGCTCAACTGGCTGCAGCGCATGCTGAAAAATCTCGATGACGATGCCAGTCTGGTGGATCTGGTGAACCGGGTCAGCCTCATGGACA
The DNA here is from genome assembly GCA_965368625.1 of uncultured Gammaproteobacteria bacterium. Classification (GTDB taxonomy): domain Bacteria; phylum Pseudomonadota; class Gammaproteobacteria; order DSM-19610; family DSM-19610; genus JAIVHA01. The sequence goes on along the minus strand of CBDUNQ010000281.1, from coordinate 1,480 downwards.
TGCTGGATCGCGACAAAGAAGAAGGTGGCGGCGACTGTGTGCACCTGATGACATTACATGCCGCCAAGGGCCTGGAATTTCCCCATGTATTTCTGGTGGGTGTGGAAGAGGAAATCCTGCCCCATCGCAGCAGTATCGAAGAAGACAATCTGGAAGAAGAGCGACGCCTGGCCTACGTGGGGGTTACCCGCGCCAAGAAAACCCTTACCCTGAGCTATACCCAGCGGCGCAAGCGTGCTGGCGAGTGGTATAGCTGCGAACCCAGCCGCTTTTTATCGGAACTGCCGGAAGACGACCTGGAATGGACGGACGGCAAAGAAACAAAAGACCCGGAAAAGCGCCAGGAACGGGGCCGCGCCCACCTCGCCAATTTACGCGGCCTGCTCTCCTGAGCCATTACGGCATGGGTAATACCGTATTGATATCCAGCTGCCCGCGATTGACCTTGTTTGCCAACTCAGACAACAGCTCATGGCGCTGCGCTTCCGGTAGAGACTGAAACTCCCGGCTGGTGGTCAGCTCCTGTAAACTGGACTGTTCTCGTAACTGAGCACTGATTTCCGCCTTTTCCGGTATCGCAGAAGCCTCCTCGCTCATGGCAGAAGGAGTTCCGGTAGTGACCATCCGGGATTCAAGATACCCGATGATACGCTGGGTGATCCGTGCCAGGGTTTCCTCTGTCAGCACAAGCTCCTTTTGCCCAACGGGTACCTCAAGGCGAGCAGAATTATCCAGCCGGGAAAGCGCCTCTTCCATGGCCTGCAATCTTTCATTGATGGATTGCAACGCGATCCCGTCCCGAGTGTGATCCGAAGCCGGCAACAACACCAGCGTCGCCAGGCAACCGATCAGCAAACCCATACCAAGAAAAAAAAGTGAGGTCTTCATCTTTCCATTACCACACCTGCAAGGGGTCACCCCCTTGCAGGCACGGAATCAAAATCCGCGAATGGAATAAAAATTGGTAATCAGACTACTGTTATCGCAACTCATGGATACCGTTGTCTGGGCAGTATAGGCATCCATCATGGCTGCCCCCATATCACTCCCCTGACCCACGTGATAACAGAACAAGGAGCCACCAGTGGCATTTTGCACCATGGCAAACATGTAATTGCCATTGGGATGGTCGGAAATATAGACCCGCTCCACCTTGCCACTCAACGTGGCCGCACTCGCGGCTGCGCTGAAAACCAAAGAAGCCATTACGGGTAAAACCAAACGAATAAACCTATTCATTCCTTGAATCTCCTTTTCGACGAATGAAAATACCGAATTGCATGGCCCATCAAGGCACAGACACACTGTAAGCAGGTAACAAGCATCGCGCAACTGTAGCCATTCGGTAACAACCCCCACTTTTAATCAGACTCCTCCCTATCAAGACACCCATCTTTATCCGGCTCCCTCTATCAAGACACCCATCCCATACTTGATTTTTTTCCGGATTCGCCCTAGCCTCATCCTGGATTTTTGAAAA
>CBDUNQ010000280.1:0-3998 GCA_965368625.1 uncultured Gammaproteobacteria bacterium | reverse complement strand
TTCCACGGCTTCCCGTAGCTCCGCCTTTTCCGGCGGATCCCCTTCGGGGAATATGGTTTGCAACTGGTCCAGGCTCAGGGGATAGCCCGCCGCCATCAATACCGCTTCAATGACATTTTTCAGTTCTGGTTGGCTCATAGGGTTGCTTCGTTGGTTGCCACATCATCACCCGCATCTTCCTCCGCACTGGCGGCCTTCGGGTTTACATAAATGGGAGCAAAGGAATCCGCCTGGGAAACCTCAATGAGGGATTCCTTTACCAGTTCGAGGATCGCCAGCAGCGTCACCACCACCCCCATCCGGCCTTCTTCCACGGTAAACAGGGTATTGAATTCGGTAAACACGCCTGGCTGCAAACGGCTCAATACCCGGGTCATGCGTTCGCGCACCGACAGGGGTTCCATCTGGATATTATGGTGGGTGAACATGGACGCGCGCTTCATGACTTCGCGAAAAGCCAGCAACACCTCTTTGAGGTCCACTTGCGGTGGGGTTTTCACCACCTTGCGTTCCGGTCCTTCAATGGTAATGGGAAAGATATCCCGTCCCACCCGCGGCAGGTTGTCGATATCTTCCGCCGCCTGTTTGAAGCGTTCATATTCCTGCAGACGGCGCACCAGGTCGGCGCGCGGATCCACTTCTTCATCTTCATCCACGGCGACCCGCGGCAACAGCATGCGCGATTTGATTTCCGCCAGCATGGCCGCCATGACCAGATATTCCGCAGCCAGTTCCAGCTGCAACTCCTTCATGAGTTCCACATAGGCCATGTATTGGCGAGTGATTTCGGCCAGGGGAATATCGAGGATGTCGAGGTTTTGCCGCTTGATGAGGTAGAGCAATAAGTCCAATGGACCCTCAAAGGCTTCCAGAAACACTTCCAGGGCATCCGGGGGGATATAGAGGTCATGGGGCAGCTTGGTAATGGCTTCGCCCTGCACATAGGCGAAGGGCATTTCAGCCTGCAGGGGTACGCTGTCGCCTGGGATCTGTGATTCGCTCATGGGCCTCTACTTTAACATCGTAATGCTGGCCGGCCTGCAAACGCACACCGCTACAGCTTCCGTGAGTTCAGTGGATTTCCTTTCCTGCCCGCAACTGCGGGAACCCACACTGCCCTGGGTGGGTTTCGGGGCTTGCCCGACGACACGGATGCCGGGAATTCTACCGCAATTGGACACCCTACGCTGATTGGATTTTTTTTATTTGTAATTCAAGCCCATTACCGTGCGCACTTCATTCATTGTCTGATCCGCTACATCGCGGGCGGCCTCACAACCTTCATTGATGACCCGACGCACCAGGGCATCATCATGTTCCAATTCCGCCGCCCGTTGCTGGATCGGGGTAAGTTCCGCAACTACGGCATCCACCACGGGCTGCTTGCAGTCCAGGCAACCGATACCGGCACTGCGGCAACCTTCCTGCACCCATTGCCGCACTCCTTCATCGGAATACACTTCATGTAATGACCAGACCGGGCACTGTTGCGGATCCCCGGGATCGCTGCGCCGTACCCGTGCCGGATCCGTGGGCATGCGCCGTAAACGTTCGGCTACTTCCGTAGGGTCATCGCGCAGGGCAATGGTATTGTTGTAGGACTTGGACATCTTGCGCCCATCCAGGCCGGGCATCTTGGAAGCCGGTGTCAGCAGGGATTGAGGTTCCGTGAGAATGATGCGCCCGCCACCTTCAAGGTAACCAAACAGACGTTCCCGGTCCGCCAGGGAAAGGTTTTGCTGCTCGTTGAGCAGGGCTTGCCCCACCGACAGTGCCTCATGATCACCCTTTTCTTGATATCTTGTGCGAAGTTCTTTATATAACTTAGCGTTTTTCTTACCCATTTTCTTTGCCGCGGCTTCCGCTTTCTCCTCAAATCCCGGTTCACGACCGTAGAGATGATTGAAGCGCCGCGCCACTTCCCGGGTCAGCTCAACGTGGGCCACCTGGTCTTCGCCCACGGGAACACGGGCCGCCTGGTACATGAGAATATCGGCGCTCTGCAACAAGGGGTAACCCAGAAATCCATAGGTGGCCAGATCCCGTTCGCGCAACTGTTCCTGCTGATCCTTGTACGAAGGCACGCGCTCCAGCCAGCCCAGAGGCGTGATCATGGATAACAGCAAATGCAATTCGGCGTGTTGCGGCACTTCCGACTGAATGAACAGCTTAGCTGCCTGGGGATTGACCCCGGCCGCCAGCCAGTCCACCACCATATCCCAGACACTGCGCTCAATCACACCGGGATCTTCATAGTGGGTGGTCAGGGCATGCCAGTCCGCCACAAAGAAAAAACAGTCGTACTCGTGCTGCAACCTGACCCAGTTTTTCAGCACCCCATGATAGTGGCCCAGATGCAGGCGTCCGGTGGGACGCATACCGGATAATACCCGGCCACCCTGTTGTGAACTGCCCAATGGTCTCTCCTAGCTTCCTGTCAAGGAGCGCAGAATATGATCAAATGTCCTTACCGGCAACCCGGAAAGGGAGATAAACCAACCCATGAACCACATGGCGATGGGCCAGAGAATGTGGCTGAGCACACCGGATACCAACAGACCGATGAGGATCCAGATGCCATAGGGCTCGATCCGGGCATAGGGGTACGCCAGGGAATCGGGCAGCAACCCCACCAGTACCCGGCCACCATCCAGGGGTGGCAGGGGTAACAGATTGAGCACCATCAGTATGGTATTGATAAAGATACCGGCCACCGCCATAAAGATCAGCGGCAAGCCTGCCCAGCCACCCAGCCAGACTCCCAGCTGCGCCAGCAACGCCCAGGCCACAGCCATGAGTAAATTGGAAAACGGACCCGCGGCGGCCACCCAGGCCATATCGGTTTTCGGATGCCGCAAATTACGGGAATTCACCGGCACGGGCCGCGCCCAGCCAAATACAAAGCCCCCGGGCAACAGCAACATCACGGCCGGCACCAGAATCGTTCCCACGGGATCGATGTGGCGCAGGGGGTTCAGGCTCAGCCGTCCCAGCATCTGTGCAGTGGTATCCCCCAGGCGACGCGCCACCCATCCATGGGCCGTTTCATGCACGGTGATGGCCAGCAGTACCGGCAGCACCCAGGCGGCGATTTTTTGAGCGAGTGATATTTCCATAATTTATAGTTAGTTACTTATTATTTCTCAAGTAATGTACTATCACCTTTTCCTTGTCGTTTCACCACGGGCCCTGTCTTGTTGGCCAAATCGATTACCGTGGTGGGCTCAAGTCCGCAATTCCCCCCATCGATCACCAGCTCCACCTCATGTTCCAAGCGGTCGCGTATGTCTTCCGCATCGGTCTCCGGCATTTCCGATCCCGGCAAAATGAGCGTCACGCTCATGATGGGTTCCTTCAACTCGGCCAGCATGGCCTGCGCAATCTGGTCATCGGGAATGCGCAGACCGATGGTTTTTCGTTTGGCGTGCTGCAAACGCCGCGGCACTTCATGGGTCGCCGGCAATATGAAGGTATAGGGACCCGGCGTCAGGGATTTGATCAACCGGTAACATGGATTGTCCACTTTGGCATAGGTGGCAATCTCGGAAAGATCACGGCACATGAGCGTGAAGTTATGAGTCGGATCCAGTTTACGGATACGCCGAATACGCTCCATGGCCTGTTTGTCACCCAGATGACAACCAATGGCATAACTGGAATCAGTGGGATAAACCACCACGCCACCTTCGCGAATGATTTCCACAGCACGGAAAATCAATCGGTGCTGGGGGTTATCCGGATGAATCTGAAAATATTGGCTCATGACGGGGTCTGGTATTGAATAGGCAGGTCGGACGCCGTCAGGCAGCCCTGGACCAGCGCTCGCAATCCCAGAGCGCGGTACAACCCTGAGGCAATTCCGCCAGGCGGCCCAACTCCACCCAGGGCTTTTCCGGGCCATGATAATCAGAACCGCGGCTGGCCAGTAATCCGGCACGGCGACAGTGGCCGGCCATGGTGAGCGCTTCGTCACGGGAATGACTGCCGGATACCACTTC
>CBDUNQ010000279.1:0-4015 GCA_965368625.1 uncultured Gammaproteobacteria bacterium | reverse complement strand
AAACTGGGACAGTAACTGGTCACTCGATCCCGAGACCAGTCATAGGTGGCCGAATAATCAGGTGGTGACCGTTGGTTTGCAGGTCCGTGATGGGTATTCGGTACAATCCGATACGGCAACGGTTACCATCAATAACGTTGCACCTGTAGTGACCGGTTTCACTGTTACGACCCACGAGGATACCCCTCATGGTTTTGTGTTGAACGCCGAAGACCCGGGTGCGGACCCACTCAGCTTCCGTATCGTTTCACAGCCGCTTTTCGGTCAATGGAGTATTATTGGAAATACGGTCACCTATACGCCTGGCAGGGATTTCCATGGTCAGGATCAACTCAGCTACATGGCAAATGATGGTGAGGCGGATTCCAATATCGCTCAGGTTCTGATCTCCGTATTGTCGGTCAACGACCCGCCAGTCGCAGGCGCGGATACCGCCCAGACCAACGAAGATACACCGGTAGTGATTACCGTACTGGAAAATGATTCGGCTGGGCCTGCCAATGAAGACCAGGTGTTGTCCATTGTCAGTGTCTCCCAGGGTGCTTATGGAACGGTGGTGGATCAGGGAGGTGGTACTTTCCTGTATACCCCGCAACGTGATTTTTATGGCAGTGACCAATTCAGCTATACCGTAGCGGATTCTGCGGGTCTTTCAACTACGGGCACCGTTACCGTGCAGGTACAGCCTGTAAATGACCCACCCGCTCCGGTGGTGAATCTGGCATCGCAAATGGTGCAATACAGTGATGGCATACAGCGCATTCTGGTCATTGCCTTTGATGTGGATTCTGCGGATTTGAATATCGATACCCAATTGCCCGCGGGTCTCTCCATCAGTCCCAAGCTTTGCCTGCGCCGGGGCGATGGAGTGGCGTGCGGCTGGGCTATCACCGGTAGTGCACTGGTGAGTTCCGGTGTGCATACACTTGATTTTGCCATTTCCGATGCCGAGGGTGTTGCCTATACCGCTGCATCCATCAATGTGCTTCTCGAAGATGCCAGGATTGCCTTTGCGGCGGATAATCCCATCGATGTGCGGGTGGCTTCAGATGGTGGTGTCAGTGGCAGCTTTACACTGGGACTGTCCCTGCAGGAAAAGAGTCCCGATACCGCAATGGGTGTATCCCAATACGGGGATATTGCTCTTGCCGCCATTGAAATGACGTTGGTACCGGTGGGTCCGGGAACCACCTATACCGGTAGTTGCCTGCCATCTTCCGTGGTGGGCAGTGGCTATGACGCAAGCAAATCCTTCACCTGCTCATTCAGTGGTCTGGGAGTCAACACCTATCAGGTGAATGTCACTACCGCCGATGGCTATTACCAGGCCGATTCCAGTGATGTGCTGGTGGTCAGTGATCCTAGCCTTGGGTTTACCACCGGTGGCGGCTGGTTTTATATGCCGGGTACCCATGAGCTGGCAAGCGGTTACCCGGGAGACCGCACCAATTTCGGATATACCATGAGTTACAACCGAAGTGGCACCAATGCCCGTGGTAATCTATTACTGGTTTCCCATCTGCAGGATGGCAGCATACGGCGCTTGAAGAGTAATGCCATTGCAGGGATTTCACTGGGTTCGGGAGGCTCAAGTAGCCAGCTTTATCGCTGGGCCTCCTTTACCGGAAAGGCAACCTACAAGGAATCGGATTGGCTGGATCCCATGGGAAATTACGGCTTTCTTGTCTATGTGGAAGACCGATCGGCAGACCCGGTCATGGAAGATCGCCTATGGCTTCAGGTAAGAGATCAACAGAATCAGATTGTGGATACTTTCTCCCTGCAGTCACCGACCAGTGATTATGCGGTCCCCATTGCGGGGGGGAATATCCAGGTTCCTCATTAGATCCGGGAAACCTTGTTGCCCTGGCGTTGTGCCACCAAAAGCCTCAATGCGCCACCGGCGCCCGTCGAAAATTACTGGCGTGACACTTGGGGCAGGGGGGGATGTGGCCGGTTTCATGGAAATGAATCGCCTGGCCGCACTCAGAACAGTAAAGGGTACCGGGTCCGGTGATTTCCCCGCTGTGGTGTGGTGGGTCTTCTTCCAGTTCATGCTGTAATTCCAGCAGCTGCAGCCGGGTCTTGTCGGCGGCATGGGACATGAATTCCAGTAGCCGGTCTTCGATCTGTTCCATATCGAATTTCAGCCAACTGCCCAGTTGTTCACCGGTATCCGCCAGATGCCTGCCCGCATCCTGCAGGTCACGGCGCAGGTACATGGCGATTTTCTGGGCTTCATCGTGGGTGAGTTCTTCCAGTTCCACTGCCTTTTCGGCGGCCTTGTCGATGTTTTCCTTGAGGGTGGGCAGGGCCTTTTCTTCCGCCTCTTCCAGACTGGCGCTGACCCGCTCCATCATCTTGTCATAGGCTTGTATCAATTTTTCGGTTACGGAGGCATGTTTTGGCTCGTTCATGGGGAACTCCTGCGGTTATTGGCAGTGAATCAGGGAGGCCATCTCCCGGAAATCGGTCGAAAACGGACATCGGCCATGGAACCATCCGGCGGGGTATCTCACTACAGGCCCTGCGGATTTCCTCATCCTTCGGGTCCCCAGGGGTATCCGAAGGCGTATAGGGTAAGTGTGGCGCAGACGGGCGGGCAGGGGAAGCCCCATGCAAGTTGTTCCCAATGGAAGGCCTACGGTATCCTTGCGCCTTTACCATCACCGCAGCCAAGGCCCCCTGAATGGACGAGTTGTACCAGCCCGAAACCGTTGAAACCGCCGCCCAGACCCATTGGCGGGAACACCAGACCTTCATGGCCCGGGAGAATGCCCCCGGGGAAAAATTTTACTGCCTATCCATGTTTCCCTATCCCAGTGGCCGGCTGCACATGGGGCATGTGCGTAATTACACCATTGGAGACGTGATTTCCCGCTATCAGCGTATGCAGGGGCGTAATGTATTGCAGCCCATGGGCTGGGATGCCTTTGGCTTACCTGCCGAAGGGGCGGCCATTAAAAACAAGATGCCGCCGGCGCGTTGGACCTATGAAAACATCGACTATATGCGGGGTCAGTTGCAGCGCCTGGGCTTTGGCTATGACTGGCAGCGGGAACTGGCCACCTGCACCCCCGAATATTATCGCTGGGAGCAGTGGTTTTTCACCCGTCTGTTTGCAAAGGGGCTGGTGTACAAGAAAAAGTCCACCGTCAACTGGGATCCGGTGGATCAGACGGTGCTGGCCAATGAGCAAGTGCTCGATGGTCGCGGCTGGCGCTCCGGGGCCCTGGTGGAACGGCGTGAAATCCCCCAGTGGTTCCTGCGTATTACCGCCTATGCCGATGAATTGCTGGCCGACCTGGAACAACTGGAGGGCTGGCCCGATCAGGTGCGCACCATGCAGGCCAACTGGATCGGGCGTTCCCGGGGTGTGGAATTGCAATTCGCTGTGGAAGGGCGCGCCGAGCCACTTACCGTATTCACCACCCGTCCCGATACCCTCATGGGTGTCACCTATGTGGCCGTGGCGGCCGAGCATCCCCTGGCCGTGGAAGCCGCCCAGGGGGATGCCGAGCTGGCAGCCTTCATTGAGCGCTGCAAGCAGACCAAGGTGGCGGAAGCCGATATGGCCACCCTGGAAAAGCAGGGCCGGGATACGGGCTTGCGAGCCATTCATCCGGTCACTGGTGAAACGGTACCCATCTGGACTGCCAATTTCGTACTCATGGAGTATGGTTCCGGTGCCGTCATGTCGGTGCCGGCCCACGATCAGCGCGACTGGGAATTTGCCCGGGCCTATGGCTTGCCGATTCAGCAGGTGATCTTTCCCGAAGATGGCCAGGCAGTGGATATGAAGCAGGGTGCTTTTGTGGAAAAGGGCCGGCTGGGAAATTCCGGTCCCTTTGACGGGCTGAGTTCCGCCGAGGCTTTTGATGCCATTGCCGGGCATTTGCAATCCGCGGGTAAGGGGCAGGTGACCATCAATTACCGCTTGCGTGACTGGGGGGTTTCACGTCAGCGATTCTGGGGTTGCCCGATTCCTGTGATTCACTGTGAACACTGCGGTTCC
>CBDUNQ010000278.1:0-4017 GCA_965368625.1 uncultured Gammaproteobacteria bacterium | reverse complement strand
CAAGAAGCTGGGCAAAGACAAGGGCAACAGCAAGTACCTGTACGAATTGTTCCCTTATGGTCCTGCCAAGCAGGCTTGTAAGTACGCTGGTCTGCCCAAGCCCACCGGTTGCGTGTAATACGCCTCCAGGCTTAGGTATACCGGGGGGGCCTCGGCCCCCCACTCCCATTGACTGCTAAGAATAGGAGCTGACAGTGTCGCTCGTAACAGGTCTGTACGTCGTACTGTTCTATGCTGCCACGATACTCCTGGTGGCTGGTTTGGCAATGCGCATCACAAAGTATGCGAAGACGCCTGCGCCCCTAAAGATTCCTACCACGCCGGCACCCACCACCCGTACGGGTGTTGTCTGGCGTCTGATTCGTGAAGTGGTATTTTTTGAAAGCCTGTTCAAGTCCAATAAATGGATTTGGCTGTTTGGCTATCTGTTTCACTTCGGCATGCTGCTGGTGCTGCTGCGCCATTTGCGTTATTTCACCGACCCGGTCTGGTTCTGGGTAGACCTCATTCAACCCTTTGGCAAATACGCTGCCTTTGCCATGGTAGCCGGTCTGGCCGGACTTTGGGCACGCCGCGTCCTGGTGGATCGTGTGCGCTATATCAGCGCCCCCTCTGACCATTTGATGTTGGCCCTGTTGCTGGGTATCGGTATTTCCGGTATGGCCATGACCTTTGTCAGTCACACAGACATTGTTCAGGTGAAGGCGTTCTTCCTGGGTCTCATGCGATTTTCCCCGCAACCACTGCCCGAAGATCCGCTGCTGTTGATTCATCTGGGGCTGGTGGCTGCGCTGATGATTGTGTTCCCCATCAGTAAGCTGTTACATGCTCCGGGCCTGTTTTTCAGTCCTACGCGAAACCAAGTGGACAACCCTCGCGAGAAGCGTCACCTCGCGGCATGGGCTGCCAAACTCGAGTCTGGCAAATAGCGCAACCGGATCCAAGGAGCTTTAGACGTGGCTGATTACGAAGTCCCAGAATTACGCGAATACCCCATCATCCCCAAATTGAAAGAAGGGGTGATGGCACACAGTTCGCCATTTGTTGCCAAACCGCCTCACCAGTCTGACCTGGGCTTTCCGGAAGAGCTCGTGGATAACTGGAAGGAAGTCGCCATTGAAAAAATGGGCGAACTGTGCACCAAGTACCGCTCCCTACAGGTATATCTGGATTCCTGTGTAAAGTGCGGCGCCTGCACCGACAAATGCCACTATTATCTTGGCACCACTGATCCGAAAAACATGCCGGTGGCACGTCAGGACCTGCTACGTAAGGTCTACCGTCGCTACTACACCTTTGCCGGTAAGTATTTTCCCAAGCTGGTGGGTGCGCAAGACCTGACCGAAGAAGTACTGAATGACTGGTACAGCTACTTTCACCAGTGCTCCCAGTGCCGTCGTTGCTCCGTGTTCTGCCCCTACGGCATCGATACCGCAGAAATCTCCATGGCAGCACGTGAAATCATGGATTGTGTGGGCAAGGGACAAAAGTACTGCAACGAAATCATTGCCAAAGTCTATAAGATCGGTAACAACCTTGGCCTGCCGGAACCGGCCCTGCGTGACACCCTGGAAGGCATTGAGGAAGATGTGGAAGATGAGACCGGCGTAAAGGTCCGTTACCCCCTCGATGAAAAGGGCGCCGAAGTATTACTGGTCACCCCTTCCGCCGATTTCTTTGCCGAGCCTCATGTGGACGGCCTCATTGGCTACGGCAAGGTGTTCCACGAAGCCGGCATCAGCTGGACGCTCAGCTCCAAGGCTTCGGAAGCGGCCAACTTCGGCATGTTCATCGGTTCCTATGAAAACATGCGCAAGGTTTCCCTGCGGATTCGTGAAGCGGCCCTGGAACTGGGCGTCAAACGTATTGTATTTGGCGAGTGCGGCCATGCCTGGCGTGTAGCCTACAGCTTCCTGAATACCCTGGCAGGTCCTTTCGACTTCCTCGACCCCAATTACCCCGTGCCGCAGCACATCTGTGAGCTTACCCACGGGCTGATTCAGGAAGGCAAACTGAAATTCGACAAGTCACAGAATGACCATATGAAGCTCACCTACCACGATTCCTGCAACGTGGCACGTGCTTCCCGCATGGGTGACAAGCCCGGCGGCCAGTTCACCATTCCCCGCGATGTGATCCGCGCCTGTTGTAACTACTTCTATGACATGCCCAAGGATACCATTCATGAAAGCACCTTCTGCTGCGGCGGTGGCGGTGGTCTATTGACCGATGACTTGATGGAATTGCGTGTCAAGGGCGCTATGCCCCGCATGCAGGCACTGAAGACAGTGGTAGAGGAAAACGGCGTTACCAATCTGGCCGCCATCTGCGCTATCTGTAAGAGCCAGTTCAGCAAGACTCTGCCCTATTACGGTTTCCAGATGGATGCGATTGTAAGCGTTCACCAGCTGGTTAGTAATGCCATCATCCTGAGCGATGCACCACAGGATGGTGATAATGAAGATGAGGATGGTGACGACGCCTAATCGCGCGACCGTACACTTTTTTTGGTTAACACCTAAATACGAAATAGACCGGATTTATCCGACAGGAGAACAGGTATGGCAACTTCTCGTGACGACATGAACAAATTGACTTTCCGTCGCTTTGAAGACGGTGATCATGAGTGGGATGACTTGACCGACAAAATCTTTATTGGCGACCACTCCCACAAGTGCCCCACCTATGTGCACCGTACCCCGCCTTGCCAGGGCAGCTGCCCATCCGGTGAGGACATCCGTGGCTGGCTGCAGATCGTGCGCGGCATTGAAAAGCCTGCGGAAGGTACCGAATGGCAGGAATACGCCTTCCAGCGTTCCACCGATGCCAACCCCTTCCCTTCCATGATGGGTCGTGTATGCCCTGCTCCCTGTGAAGACGGCTGCAACCGCAACGAAGTGGAAGACTTTGTGGGCATCAACTCCGTGGAACAGTTCATTGGCGATACCGCCAAGGCCAACGGCTACAAGTTCTCCGCTCCCCCCCTCAAGAGCGATAAGAAAATCGCCATCATCGGCGGCGGACCTGCGGGTATGGCGGCTGCCTACCAGTTGCGCCGCATGGGCTATGCCTCCACCATTTTCGATGAACATGAGCAACTGGGTGGCATGTTCCGTTACGGTATCCCCGGCTACCGTACACCGCGTGAATTCCTTGATCACGAATGTCAGCGCATCATCGACATGGGTGATATCGAAGTCAAACTCAAAACCCGTGTGGGCCGCGACGTATCCGTTGCCGATCTGGAAAAAGACTATGGCGCCATCCTGTGGGCCATCGGTTGCTCTACCGGCCGCGCCCTGCCGGTACCCAACTCCGACGCCCCCAACTGCGTAAGCGGTGTACAGTTCCTGGAAGCCTTCAACACCGGTCGCCTGCAAAAGGTACCTTCCAAGCTGGTGTGTGTGGGTGGTGGTGATACCTCCATCGACGTGGTCTCCGTTGCCCGTCGTCTGGGTCAGATCAAATCCGACAATCCGAAAGATCGTCAGGAAGCCATTGAAGCCGCCGTTCTCGGTTATGTAACCCATGACACCATTTCTGTGGCTTCCAAGGAAGGCGCCGAAGTGACCCTGACCTCCCTGTTCGCCAAGGAAAACATGACTGCCGCCGAACACGAAGTCATGGATGCCCTGAAGGAAGGGGTAACCATTCTGGATGGTGTAATGCCGGTGGAAGTGGTACTCAACAGCGAAGGTCGTGCTACCGGTCTGAAAGTGGCCGACTGCACCCTGGACGGCGGTCGCCCGATTCCGGTGGAAGGCACCGAGCGGGTAATCGAAGCCGACATGATCGTTTCCGCCATCGGTCAGGGTGGTGACATGACCGGCCTGGAAGAATACGACAATGGTCGTGGCCTGATGGATGCCGACAAGTTCTACCAGTTGCCCAACAAGCCCGGTCATTTCGTCGCAGGCGACATCATTCGCCCTCACCTGCTGACCACGGCTATTGGCCAGGCTTCCATTGCCGCAGAGTCCATCGATCACTATCTGCGCAATGAAGAACAGACCAAGC
>CBDUNQ010000277.1:0-4018 GCA_965368625.1 uncultured Gammaproteobacteria bacterium | reverse complement strand
GTATTCAATGACCCGATACATCTTTATCACAGGTGGTGTGGTGTCCTCGTTGGGTAAGGGCATTGCCGCTGCCTCCCTGGGCGCCTTGCTGGAAGCCCGCGGTCTGAAAGTCACATTGATGAAGCTCGACCCCTATATCAATGTGGATCCCGGCACCATGAGTCCGTTTCAACACGGCGAGGTATTCGTTACCAACGATGGTGCCGAAACCGATCTGGATCTGGGCCACTATGAGCGCTTCATCCGCACCACCATGTCCAAGGCCAATAATTTCACCACCGGGCAGATTTACGAAAACGTAATCCGCAAGGAGCGCCGAGGCGAATACCTGGGGGGTACGGTACAGGTCATCCCCCACATTACCGATGAAATCAAGCACAGCGTCATTCGCGGTGCCGATGAAGCCGATGTGGCCATGGTGGAAATCGGTGGTACGGTGGGTGATATCGAATCCCTGCCTTTTCTGGAAGCCATTCGTCAGATGGGCGTGGAGCTGGGGCACGACCGGGTGCTGTATATGCATCTTACCCTGTTGCCCTATATCTCCACTTCCGGTGAAATCAAGACCAAGCCCACACAGCACTCGGTGAAGGAATTGCGCTCCATCGGTATTCAACCCGATATCCTGCTGTGTCGAGCCGATCGTGAATTGCCCCCGGAAGAGCGACGCAAAATTGCACTGTTCACCAATGTGGAGCCCCGGGCGGTATTTTCTGCTGTGGATGTGGATAGCATCTACAAGATACCGGCCCTCTATCATGAGCAGCATCTGGACGATATTGTGGTGGATAAGCTGCGCCTCAATGTGGCGCCTGCCGATCTGCGGGAGTGGAACCGGGTGGTGCACGATCTGGCCCATCCCCAGGCGGAAGTCACCGTGGCCATGGTGGGTAAATACGTTAACCTCACCGAAAGCTATAAATCCCTTTCCGAGGCATTGATTCACGCCGGTATCAATACCCTCACCAAGGTGAACATCCGCTATATCGACTCGGAGCAGATCGAAGCCGAAGGAGTGGATATGCTGTCCCATGTGGATGCCATTCTGGTGCCTGGCGGTTTTGGGGAGCGTGGTGTGGAAGGCAAGGTGGAAGCGGTGCGTTTCGCCCGTGAACGGGGCATTCCCTATCTGGGCATTTGCCTGGGTATGCAGGTGGCGGTGATCGAATTTGCGCGGAATATCGCCGGACTGGAAGGGGCCCACAGTACCGAATTCCGTCCCGATACCCCGCACCCGGTGATTGGACTCATTACCGAGTGGCGTACGGAAGATGGGCGCATTGAGCGGCGCTCCGAGGAATCGGATCTGGGCGGCACCATGCGCCTGGGTGGTCAACAGTGTCGATTGCACGAAGGGAGTCGGACCCGCGAGCTGTACAATAAGGACATCATTACCGAACGCCACCGGCATCGCTATGAATTCAATAACCAGTACCGTGAACGCCTACAACAGGCTGGGCTGGTCATCGCCGGTACCTCCATGGATGATTCACTGGTGGAAGTGGTGGAAATCGGTGATCACCCCTGGTTCGTGGCTTGCCAGTTCCACCCGGAATTCACATCCACCCCGCGTGATGGACACCCCCTGTTTTCCGGCTTCATTCGGGCAGCGCGACAACATCACCAGCAACAGGCCGGGCGCATCAACGATGCGGTTCGTGCCGATGGCTAGTTACTAGGGCCTGTAAACACGAATCGGATGGGCGCTGTTGCGCCTGAAAATGCGCCAAGCCTGGCGCGAGGAGAGAATTTTGGTGATTCCAAATGAACGACGAGCAACGCCGCGTGGCGTTTTTACAGGCGCAACCCGAAGGGCTGGGCCGCTTTTACCACCCAGCGACGTTATCACTCACACATGTAGAGTGACTACACGTCGCTCGTTCTGCCTTGCTGGGCGAAAAAAACGACCCAGCAGCATCCATCCAATTCGTGTTAACAGGCCCTAAGGCATATATATGAAACTTTGTGGATTTGAAGTGGGCCTTGAAGCCCCGTTCTTTCTGATTGCCGGCCCCTGTGTCATCGAGTCGGAAGGCATGGCACTGGATACGGCAGGGCAACTGCTGGAAATCACACAGGGGCT
Organism: uncultured Gammaproteobacteria bacterium; assembly: GCA_965368625.1. Classification (GTDB taxonomy): domain Bacteria; phylum Pseudomonadota; class Gammaproteobacteria; order DSM-19610; family DSM-19610; genus JAIVHA01. The sequence continues at coordinate 1,935 of CBDUNQ010000277.1, read as the reverse complement.
GGGCATTCCCTTTATCTATAAATCTTCATTTGATAAAGCCAATCGTTCTTCCAGTGAAAGCTTTCGCGGCCCGGGGATGGAAGCGGGCTTGCAGATTCTTGAAAAGGTGAAGCGGGACATTGGTGTACCCGTGCTCACCGATGTCCATGAAGATACCCCCCTCAATGAAGTGGCTGCAGTGGTGGATGTTCTGCAGACGCCGGCCTTTCTCTGCCGCCAAACCAATTTCATTCAGAATGTGGCGCGCCAGGGTAAGCCGGTAAATATCAAAAAAGGGCAGTTTCTGGCGCCCTGGGATATGGGGAATGTAGTGGACAAGGCCCGTGCCGTGGGTAATGAACAGATCATGGTCTGCGAACGCGGCGTATCCTTCGGCTACAATAATCTGGTTTCCGATATGCGCTCACTGGCCGCCATGCGCAGCACCGGTTGCCCCGTGGTGTTTGATGCCACACACTCGGTGCAATTGCCGGGAGGCCAGGGTAGTCGTTCGGGTGGCCAACGGGAATTTGTACCGGTACTGGCGCGGGCGGCCATGGCGGCCGGGGTGGCTGGATTGTTTATGGAAACCCATCCCAACCCGGACAAGGCTTTGAGTGATGGTCCCAATGCCTGGCCATTGCCACAGATGCAGGGGTTACTGGAAACCCTCAAGGCCATTGATGCCGTGATCAAGGCGCAACCCCTGGCGGAAAAGGATTTGATGTAACTATAAATTTAATATAAACAGAGAATTAAGTTGTTTATATTATGTAATACATTAATATTATTTAATGTGATTTATGAATGTATTCACATTGAAAAATTCATCTATATAATTGATTTTGGAGTTAAAATGTCACTGATAGTCGATATTCGAGGACGGGAAATCCTGGACTCCCGGGGCAATCCCACCGTGGAGGCCGATGTCATTCTGCAATCCGGCGCCGTGGGGCGTGCCGCGGTGCCTTCCGGTGCCTCTACCGGTACCCGCGAAGCGGTGGAATTACGCGACGGTGATGCCAAGCGGTATCTGGGCAAAGGTGTCACCAAGGCGGTGAACTTCATCAATACGGAAATCCGGGATGCCCTGCTCAAGGAAAATTCCCTGGAGCAGGTGAAGATCGACCGCATCATGGGTGAACTGGATGGCACGCCCAACAAATCGCGCCTCGGTGCCAATGCCATTCTTGCGGTATCCCTGGCCAACGCCCAGGCAGCGGCCCGCAAGGCGGAAATTCCACTGTATAAAATGCTCGGTGGACGCGGCCCTTTCCAGATGCCGGTACCCATGATGAACATCATCAATGGCGGTGCCCATGCCAATAACAGTGTTGATCTTCAGGAGTTCATGATTCTTCCGGTGGGTGCTCCCAGCTTTCGGGAAGCCGTGCGCTACGGTGCCGAGGTTTTCCATGCATTGAAATCCGTGCTCAATGGCCGTGGCCTCAATACGGCGGTGGGGGATGAAGGTGGCTTTGCGCCCGATCTGCCTTCCAATGAAGCGGCCATAGAAGTCATCCTTGAAGCCATTGAAAAGGCCGGTTATACCCCGGGTGAAGATATCTACCTGGGCCTGGATGCCGCGGCATCGGAATTCTACAAGGATGGCAAGTATCATCTGGCATCCGAAGGCAAGGAATTCAGTGCAGAAGAATTTGTCGATTACCTGGCCAGCTGGTGTGACAAGTATCCCATCCTCTCCATTGAAGATGGCCTGGATGAAAGTGACTGGGATGGCTGGAAGGTACTCACCGATAAACTCGGTACGCGCGTGCAACTGGTGGGTGATGACCTGTTTGTAACCAATACGGATATTTTCCAAAAGGGCATCGATCAGAAGGTAGCCAATTCCATCCTGATCAAGCCCAATCAGATCGGCACGCTGAGCGAAACCCTGGATGCCATATTGCTGGCGAAAAACTGTGGCTACACGGCCGTGGTTTCCCATCGTTC
>CBDUNQ010000276.1:0-4026 GCA_965368625.1 uncultured Gammaproteobacteria bacterium | reverse complement strand
CGGCGATGGACAAAGCGCGCCCGCGGTTGGCAAGCTCGCTGACCTGCCGGGCCAGCAGAGGGAGGTCATCCAGGGAAACGCCGGACTTGCTGGCTTCCTGGCTGATGTTCACTTGCAGGCAGACCTGCAGGGGCGGCGCACCGGCGGGGCGGTGGCGGGACAGATGCTGGGCGATTTTCAGTCGCTCCAGGCTATGGACCCAGGCAAAATGGGTGGCTACCGCAGGGCACTTGTTGGATTGCAGCGGGCCAATGAAATGCCACTGGCAGCGGGCACCGAGCGTTGGAATTTTTTCCATGGCTTCCTGTACATAGGATTCACCAAAGGCGGTTTGCCCGGCATTCAGCAGCGCCTCGATGGCCGTTACGGGAAAGGTCTTGCTTACTGCCAGCAATTGCACCTGGGCGGGGTCCCGCCCATAACGCACACAGGCTTGGTGAATGCGTTCACGAACCTGCTCCAGTCGGGTGATCAGGGGCTTGGATGGGATGGACACTATACTTGGCTTGGCATTCTTTCAATAATGGGGTGTCGTCGGCAGAGACGCTATCAAGATATTGTCCCTGCAGTCGATACCGGAGTCCAGAACAAACCAAATTCGTTAGGGAAAAGCATGGATATCGCTGAACTACTCGCCTTTGGCGTGAAAAACAACGCATCAGACCTTCATTTGTCCGCCGGACTGCCCCCCATGATCCGGGTGGACGGTGACATTCGCCGCATCAATGTCCCGGCACTGGACCACAAAACCGTGCACCAGCTGACCTATGACATCATGAATGACAAGCAGCGCAAGGATTACGAGGAATTTCTGGAAACCGATTTTTCCTTTGAAATTCCCAACCTGGCGCGTTTTCGTGTCAATGCCTTCAATCACAATCGCGGTGCCGGGGCGGTATTCCGAACCATTCCTTCACAGATTCTCAGTCTGGAAGAACTGGGTGCACCTTCGATTTTCAAGGACATTGCCGACCAGCCACGCGGTATCGTGTTGGTTACGGGGCCCACGGGCTCAGGTAAATCCACCACCCTGGCTGCCATGATGGACCATGTGAACAATAGCCGTTTCGAGCATATTCTCACCGTTGAGGATCCCATCGAATTCGTGCACGAAAGCAAGAAGTGCCTCATCAACCAGCGCGAAGTGCATCGCGATACCCTGGGTTTCAATGAAGCCCTGCGTTCGGCCCTGCGTGAAGATCCCGACATCGTGCTGGTGGGTGAAATGCGTGACCTGGAAACCATTCGCCTGGCACTCACCGCGGCGGAAACCGGACATCTGGTGTTCGGCACCCTGCATACCAGCTCAGCGGCGAAAACCATCGACCGTATTATCGATGTATTCCCGGCGGCGGAAAAAACCATGGTGCGCTCCATGCTCTCTGAATCATTGCGCGCGGTCATTTCCCAGACCCTGTTGAAGAAGGTCGGCGGTGGACGTGTCGCCGCCCATGAAATCATGATCGGTACCCCGGCCATTCGTAACCTGATTCGTGAAGACAAGGTGGCGCAGATGTACTCGGCCATTCAAACCGGTCAATCCGTAGGCATGCAGACCCTGGATCAGAACCTGCTGGAACTGGTGCAAAAGGGATTGATTTCCAAGCAGGATGCCCGTGGCAAGGCGGCCAACAAGGATATGTTCCGCTAGGCGACGGCTATTCCTCAGCAGTGACAGGTAGAAAAGATGGATTTTAATCAGCTATTGAAACTGATGGTTCACAAGGGTGGATCTGACCTCTTCATTACCACCGGCATGCCGCCGAGTATGAAAGTGAACGGCAAGATCTCTCCGGTGACTCAGAACAGCCTGACGCCGGAACAGGCGCGGGAAGTGGTGCTCAGTGTAATGACGCCGCAACAGCGTGAAGAATTCGAGCAACAGCACGAATGCAATTTTGCCATCAGCTCCAGTGGTGTGGGCCGCTTTCGTGTCAGCGCATTTTACCAGCGCAATCACGTAGGCATGGTGTTGCGTCGTATCGAGACCCATATTCCCACCATCGAAGATCTGCGCCTGCCACCCATCATCAAGACTTTGGCCATGACCAAGCGTGGCCTGATTATCTTCGTGGGCGCCACCGGTACCGGGAAATCCACTTCCCTGGCATCCATGATCGGTTATCGCAATCAAAACAGTACCGGCCACATTATCACCATCGAGGACCCCATCGAATTCGTGCACCAGCACGGCGGCTGTATCATTACCCAGCGTGAAGTGGGTGTGGATACGGAGTCTTTCGAGATGGCGCTGAAAAATACCTTGCGCCAGGCACCGGACGTGATTTTGATCGGCGAAATCCGTACCCGGGAAACCATGGATCACGCCATTGCCTTTGCGGAAACCGGGCACCTTTGCCTGGCTACCCTGCACGCCAATAATGCCAACCAGGCCCTGGATCGTATCATCAACTTTTTCCCGGAAGACCGTCGCGGCCAGTTGCTCATGGATCTTTCCCTGAACCTGAAGGCCTTGCTGGCACAGCAGTTGATTCCCACGCCCGATGGCAAGGGCCGGCGTTGTGCCATTGAAGTGTTGATCAATACACCCCTGGCCTCGGACCTGATCCGCAAAGGGGAAGTCCATGAACTGAAACAGTTGATGAAGAAGTCCGGTCAGCAGGGTATGAAGACCTTTGACCAAGCGCTGTACGACCTCTACAAGGAAGGCGAAATCACCTACGATGATGCACTCCATTATGCTGATTCCGCCAATGAAGTGCGTCTCATGGTCAAGCTCAAGGATGGGGACGTCAGTACCGATGGGGTGCTGGATGGGGTTTCCTTGGTGGAAACGGAATAACTCCGGGCGGATTCTGCACAGCCGGCGAGCAACGCTGGCCCAATTGCTTTGGGTGCAGGATTTATTCGCGAGCTGCGCTCGCTCCTACGGGTGCGGGGTGTAGGCTTGCTGGTTACCTGTAAAGTCTACGCTGTCGTTCTGTAGGACTCCCTAAAGACTGCCTGATATCTCCGCGGAAAACACATCCCGTGCATCGAACACCGGCCCGTCCACGCAGACCCGTTTCATGGCCGGCCCCTGGGGCGTGTTGACTTCCACGGCACAGCCGGCACAGCCGCCCACGGCGCATGCCATGTATTCCTCCAGGGAAACCTGGCAGGGAATATCAAATTCCCGTGCTAGACCGGCCACGGCGGCCAGCATGGGATGTGGGCCACAGGAAAAGATTTCCACCTGCTGGCGTTCCTGAGCATTCATGGCTTCCAACCAGGCGCGTGCCAGATCGGTGACATAGCCTTCCATGACGCCGGGATAGCCCTGCAGGCTTGCCAGGCGGCTGGGAATACCCCAGTCCTCCATGAGTGGCATGGCGGCAATGACCGGTTCGGGAATGCCCGCTACCAGAAAGCGGGATGGCCGGGCCTGGAATGGGAAAGGCACTTCTGAACCCATGACCACGAAGGGCTTGAAGGCGGGTTCTTTGCGCAGGGCATCGGCGAGAAATACCATGGGGGGAATGCCCACGCCACCACCTAGCAACAGGGTCAGGGGACGCTCCTTATGTGGCGTGAAGACTTGCCCGATGGGACCCAGGAGACTGAGGGTTTCTCCTGCCTTGCGCTGTGCCAGCAGCCGGGTGCCATGGCCCACGGCCTTGTAGAGAAATTCCACCCAGCCTTGTTTGGCATCCACGCGCATGATGGAAAGTGGACGGCGCATGGCCAGCAGGGGATCGCATTGCAGGTGGGCGAAAGAACCGGGCAAGGCCCGGGCGGCACAGTCGGGCGCCTGCACCCGCAAAATGTATTGATCGCCGGGAAAGGCTTCCTGGTGAAGGATCCTGGCTTGCTCCAGGGCAATGGTGCCACGGTGGGTTTTATTCTGGCTTGCATTCATACGGGTATTGTAACGCAGGTACTTTGCTGGCAGTGAGTCATTGTCATTGGCACCGGGCCATTGGGGTGTCAGCGTTCAAATACCACCCGTCCACCCAGCAGGGTATGGGTGGTCCTTCCCTTCATTTCCCAATCCCGGAAGGGGCTGTTATGCCCCTGGCTTTCCAT
>CBDUNQ010000275.1:0-4061 GCA_965368625.1 uncultured Gammaproteobacteria bacterium | reverse complement strand
TACTTCACTTCGTTCGTAATGACATACTTTGCCTTGACCCGGAGGGTAAGGTATTTATGCATAAAAAAACCATCGTCATTCCGGCGCAGGCCGGGATCCATTGAATATCACGCCAAGGGTAAAGAGATACCGGCCTTCGCCGGTATGACGAGCCTTTATCTAACTACCGTCATTGCCAGGTGCCTTGACCCGCAGGATAAGGTATTCATGAAACAACCCCAGTCATCCTGACACAGGCCGGGATCTCTTAAACCGCCTTGCAGCGTCATGAGATACCGGCCTTCGCCGGTATGACGAGCCTTTGTCTAACTATCGTCATTGCGAACGAAGTGAAGCAATCTTCACAATGCCGGCACCAGGCAACCTGGTTTCCGTGTGACGGCGGCCTCTCAATGGGCTGGTCGGTGCGTTTAACTGCGTAGCGCCTTACCGCGCCGTAACACCGTGTTGGGCATAAAGCGCAAGGCAATCCAGTAATCCAGGCTGAAAAAGCGGCCGCCACCCAGGAAGAACAGGGCCAGTAACATGATGAAATAGGTGGCAGCGAATTCTATGCCATTATTCAATATGACGAGATTCCCATGCTCGGTAAGCCATTCGTAGTTGCCGTTTTCCTGTAGAATTTCCTTGGCCCGTTCCAGCCGGGTGGTGGCTTCAAAGGTGCGGTCCGTGGCAAAAAAACCGCTTCCTTCGGCGATGGCAAGCCAGCCATTTTGAAGATGCACGGTAACCATGGCAACCACCATGGTGATCATCAGCGGGATGGTCACCCAGCGTACCGCCAGACCTACCAGCAATAAAGCGGCGCCGCCCACCTCGGTGGCCGTGGCCAGGGTTGCCATGAGTTCCGGGAAAGGCAGGCCGAGCCCCCAGTCGGGGTTGCCGAACCAGGCAACGGTGTCTTCGAAGCTGTTCATTTTTTTTGTGCCGGCCATCCAGAAAATCGGTACCAGATAGAGTCGCAGGGCCAGTGGGGCCAGAAAATCAAACCGGCGGGTATGATTCAGCAAACGCTGGAGATAGACAAACCATTGCATGTACGGCTCCTCCTTTGGAGATGATCCGAAGTGTAGATCATACGCTGCTTGTATCCGTGTGTGGTATCCCCTGATGGAAAATGCCGCTGCTGGCCTGTCCCACCTTCTTTCAAGCTGGATGCAGAGTTTCAGGCACCTTACTCTTGATTCAAGGCAGACACAATTCCACGGGCTTGCCATTGGCTGAGGACTTCCAGGCCACCTGTGAGCACGGTGTTCGGGTTGGGATGCTGTAGTTCTTCGGAGATTTGCTCCATGGCGGTCTTTCCGGTGTGGGGACTGCTGCTGAGGAGGCTGAACAGCCGGGCGCTTACCGGGTTCAGCTCAAGAAAACCCACTTCATCCTCGAGGTCACGGTATACCAGTAGATGATTCATTTGTGGCGATGGCTCCTGGGGCTGAACCTCCGGGCGGATGTGGTGCACCGGGAACGTATATTCAAGTGCCCAGGCAAGTGGGGAAACCTGGATCGTGGAGTCGCTCAGGTCTGCAGAGGTGTTGATATCAGGGGTCCAGTCCGGTGCTTCGGCTACTGACAACGCCAGTTCCACCCATTCATAGTGAGCCAGCTCATACAGGAAAGGGGGATCATTGGGCTGTTCTGTTCGTTCCTGCTCCAGGTAGTGCAGAAATTCTCTAGGAATTTCCAAGAACAATGGAGTGTGGCATTGGTGGTGAGCAAAAAAATCCCGTGCCATGGCTTGCCAGTCCTGCTCACACATCAAAGCGCGCAGTACGGGAAAGGTATTGCTCAGGAAGCCTTCCACATTATTGAAAAACAGTTCCCGGTATATGGCCATGCGTCGTTCTTCCACGTCACCGGGCCGTGGGGCGTGCACAGGATCTCGAATATGGGCCGCAAAGGCGTACTGCGCCTCTATGAAGGCAGGGCGTTTGGTGTTACTTGGCGAGGCGTTGCTCATGTTTTGTGATCCACCTGTGCTGGGCAGTATGTATACGGTCAATCTCTATCAGCAGCTCCGCTACTGGTGGGATATTGAAGTCCCGCTCAAGCAGGGTGGGCACCGGACCAAAGTGCTGGTAGGCGGTATCCAGTAATTTCCATACCGGATCGATGACCGGTGCGCCATGCGTATCCACACGTAAATCCGGTGCTTCCTCATAGTGTCCGGCAATATGGAAATATACGATCCGCTCCGCTGGTAGTGCAGTAAGAAAGGCCTCGGCATCGTAACGGTGGTTGATACTGTTCACGTAGATATTGTTTACGTCCAGCAGTAAATCGCAATCGGCTTCTTCCAGAACCGCATTGATAAAGTCAATTTCCTTCATTTCCTGTGAAGGAGCGGCATAGTAAGACACATTTTCCAGGGCAATGCGGCGTCCCAGTATGTCCTGGGTTTTGCGAATTCTCGCGGCTACATGATGGATGGCTTCTTCGGTAAACGGAATGGGCATGAGGTCATAGAGGTGGCCGTCATCGCTGCAATAGCTCAGGTGTTCCGTGTAGATGCGGATATTGTGCTGGTCGAGGAAGCGCTTCACACGGTGCAGGAAGGTTTCATCCAGATCCGCAGGCCCGCCAATGGAAAGGGAGAGGCCATGACAGACAAAGGGGTAACGTTCGGTAAAGGAGCGAAGTTGTTTACCGGGTTTCCCGCCAACGCCGATCCAGTTTTCCGGGGCAATTTCGAGAAACCCGATTTGCTCAGGAAAGTGATCTGCCAGCGGACCCATCAGGGTCCGCCGCAGTCCCAGACCAGCGCCTTCTACAAGGTAGTCGCGCTTGTCATTCATGTTAGAGATTTACTCAGCCATGTCTTTCATGCCGGCGCCACACTTACCTTCGCCGCATTTGCCTTCCTTCATGGATTTGGCCTTGTCTGCCATGCCGGCGCCACACTTACCTTCGCCGCATTTGCCTTCCTTCATGGACTTGGCCTTGTCCTTCATGCCTTCACCGCATTTGCCTTCCTTCATGGACTTGGCTTTATCTTTCAACCCGGCACCGCACTTGCCTTCGCCGCATTTGCCTTCATGGGCATCAGCAACCATATAGCCGGAGGAAAGCTGTGTCATGGAAAAGGGGTTTTGGTCGGCATTGGCCGTTTGCATGCCCGCCAGAGAGGTGGCGAATACGGTGCCAAGGGCCATGGCCATGGGCTTCAGATGGGTTGGTTTGGACATCAGGGGAATCCTCCCGTTGGTTTATAATTTCAGTGCGCGCGTGCTGCGTCACTGGGTTCAAGGGCTGTAGTCTGACAATGCAGGGTAACAACAGGCGGTACGACCCCATCTGTTTCGCAAAGGTTCCCTGGCTGAGTCGAAATCAGGCAGGGTTCGCCCGTAGTCACGCGCGGCTGAACCGCGTGGGTATCGAGTAGTGTCATCGTCTGATTTATCAGGCTGGTTTGCAGTGTGTAGTGGGTTGCCAAGTGTAACTATCAGTAATAATTGAATTATTTTCAAATACGTAACAAATTTTCCGCCTCGCTCCGGTAGTATAGCCCATGCTGAATCAGGGCAAGAATCGTCCTGCAGCATCATTTCAACACTGTATCGGAGGATAAGGCAATGGGCATGATGAGCGAATTCAAGGAATTTGCAGTCAAAGGCAATGTGGTGGATATGGCAGTGGGTATTATCATCGGGGCTGCATTCGGCAAGATTGTATCTTCCTTTGTCGGCGATGTAGTGATGCCTCCCATTGGCTTGATGATTGGTGGTGTGGATTTTTCCAATCTATCCTTTGTGTTGCAGGCTGCCAGCGAAGGCGTAGAAGAAGTGAAGCTCAATTACGGCAAGTTTCTGCAGACCGTATTCGATTTCGTCATCGTGGCTTTTGCCATCTTCATGGCGATCAAGGCGATGAACTCGCTTAAGAAAAAAGAGGAAGAGGCGCCAAAAGCACCACCAAAGCCTTCCAATGAAGAAGTGCTGCTGAGTGAAATTCGCGATCTTCTCAAGAAGTAAGCATCGGATCGCGGACCTTCCCCCCTGGCTCTGCCGGATAATGGAGAACAAGCAGCGCGGGGGAATTCGTAGCGAAGGGTGGCGGGCCCT
>CBDUNQ010000274.1:0-4061 GCA_965368625.1 uncultured Gammaproteobacteria bacterium | reverse complement strand
GGTGAGAAATCCGGGGCGTGCCAAGGGTACTGCGATGTTGAAAAAGCGCTCCCAGGGTCCGGCCCCGAGTGTGGCGGCCACTTCCTGGGGCGGTGTACCCATGGCTTCAAAGGCATTATGCAGGGGTTGCACCAGAAACGGCAGGGAATACAACACGGAACCCACCACCAGACCCGCAAAGGTAAAGGGCAAGGTACCCAGCCCTAATGCCTGGGTCAGCTGACCCACGGGTCCATGGGGACCCAGGAGCAACAGCAGATAAAACCCCAACACCGTGGGCGGCAGTACCAGCGGCAGGGCAACCAACGCCACCATGGGGGCTTTTAACATGCTTTGGGTGCGCGCCAGCCACCAGGCAATGGGGGTGCCGATCAATAACAGAATCAGGGTGGTGACACTGGCAAGTTTCAAGGTCAACCAGACCGGTTCCAGTGACATCTCCATCAGGGCTGAGACTCTTGAGGTTCGGCAAGATCATAGCCTGAAGCCGCAATCAAGGCCCTGGCATTCGGCGACTGCAGGAAATGCATAAAGGCACGGGCAGCTTCTGGATTACGTGCCCGTATGAGCGGGACGGCAGCTTGCCGAATGGGGGACTGCAAGGTTTCGGGCACCCGCCAGTGGGAACCGCGCTTACCCTCCATGGATTCCCATTGGGCCGCAGCGATAAATCCGAGTTCGGCATTGCCGGAAACGACAAACTGGTGGGTCTGGGCAATGTTGTCCCCCTGCACCAGACGGGGTCGCAAGGTTTCCAGGAGCCCTAGACGCTGGAGTACTTGCCAGGCTGCCTGTCCATAAGGTGCTGTCTTGGGGTTGGCAATGGCCAGATAGCGAAATCCTCCCCGGGACAGGACGTTTCCCTGGGTATCCACCCGCTCGGGTTGCGGACTCCATAGCACCAGCCGACCGATGGCATAGGTATATAGGGAATCTGCCAGCGCATGGCCCTCGGCCACCAGGCGTTGAGGCCGTTCCTGATCGGCCGCCAGAAACACATCAAAGGGGGCACCCTGCAGGATTTGTGCATAGAGTTTTCCGGTGGAACCGTAGCTGATCTTCACATCATGGCCGGTCTGTTGTTCATACAGAGGAACCAGGCGCTGAAGGGTTGCAGTGAAATTTCCCGCCGCCGCCACATACAGATCCGCTGCCTGTGCCCAGGTGGAGATCACGGATATCAGGAAAAGGAAGGCAGAAGTGCGGAATATCATGGATATGGGATGGCTTGGGAGGTGAAATCAAGACCTGCCTAGTGCTGGGCCCGATAGGCCATGATCACAAACAGGGTGACGATGGTCATTCCCAGTGATGCGATCAATGCCTGGCGTTTCCAGGAAAAAAAGTACATACAGAGAATCACAATCCAACCCATTAACACGGGCCAGAGTTGTACCTGGCCACTGAGAGCAGGTTCAGTCATTGGCGTAGTCACCGGATTTCATTACCATGTGGTTCTATAGTACTACCCATGATCAAGCAACAAAAGGATTGTCCACATGTATGCGCAGGAATTTCCGCTGGATGCGGCAATCAGCTATCTCAATCATGCCGCGGTTTCCCCCTGGCCGGAACGTACAGCCAGGGTGGTGCGTGAATTTGCTGAGGAAAACCTGCATTTCGGTTCCCGCTATTATGAACGCTGGCTGCATACGGAGGCGCGCCTGCGCGAATCCCTGCGCCGTTTGATCAATGCGGCCCATATCGATGAAATCGCCTTGCTCAAGAGCACCTCGGAAGGGCTTTCCGTGGTGGCCCATGGCTTGCCCTGGAAAGCCGGCGACGAAGTGGTGATCAGTGACCAGGAATTTCCATCCAATCGCATTGTATGGGAATCGCTGCAGTCAAGGGGTGTTGTGGTCCGCAAGGCCGATCTGGAACAGGAAGGCACTCCCGAAGCCAGCTTGCTGGCCTGTTGCAATGAACGTACCCGCCTGCTGGCCATCAGTTCGGTGCAATATGGCACCGGCCTGCGAATGGATTTGCAAACCCTGGGAACGGCTTGCCGCCAGGCGAACATTCTTTTCTGTGTGGATGCCATTCAAAGTATCGGTGCCTTGCCCCTGGATGTGCAGGCAATTCAGGCGGATTTTGTCATGGCCGATGGCCATAAATGGATGTTGGGGCCTGAAGGACTGGCCCTGTTTTACTGCCGGCAGGCACTTGTGGATACATTACAGCTGCATCAATACGGCTGGCACATGGTGGAAGATGTCGGTAATTTCGACCGCAAGGATTGGGAACCGGCACACAGTGCACGCCGCTTCGAGTGCGGCAGCCCCAATATGTTGGGCATTCATGCTCTGGAAAGCAGCCTGAGCCTGCTCCACGAAGTGGGTATGGAAAAAGTGCACCAGGAAATTGCGTATCGGGTGGACCATATTCTCCAATTCATAAGGGAACGGGAGTCACAACTGGACTTATGCAGTCATTCCGACGTGGATCGGCGATCGGGAATCGTTAATTTTCGTTCGCGGATGGAAGATACGGATACGCTCTATGCCCGCTTACAGGCCGCCAAAGTGATCTGTGCAAAACGGGCTGGCGGCATCCGCTTTTCGCCTCACTTCTATACCCCTCAGGAAGCCCTGGATCGTGCCTTGGCCATGGTGTGCCAATGACAAATAAAGAACGTCCTATGCAATTTTTCGATCGTCATCTGTTGCAGCAATTACTGGACAAGGCACACGGGCACGAACGCCAGCGCATCAACCATAATGTACACCCTACCCTGGAAGATCCGGTGCAGCGATTTTTCAATGCCCTTACCCCACAGAGCTATGTGCGCCCGCATCGGCACAAGACCCCATTGCGCTGGGAGTGTTTTATTGTTTTACAGGGTTGCGTACGAGTGCTTTGTTTTGATGACCTGGGAAAAGTGCTGGAGTGCTTTGATCTTGATGCCCAGGGCAGTCGCTTTGGCGTGGAATTGCCGGCCGGGACCTGGCATGCCATGGTGGCCCTGGAGCCCAGTGTATTCTTTGAAGTCAAAGAAGGCCCTTATGAGCTTACCTCGGATAAGGATTTTGCCTCCTGGGCACCGGCCGAAAAAACACCGCAAGCGGAACACATGCCCCACTGGTATCGCCACGCCAAGCCTGGCGACCACTGCCGCCTGGTGTCAGGTCATGACATGAATATCCCAAAAAAGATAAAATAAATACTAATATAATCAATTAAATAAAGTTCATTTACTCCTTGCCGCTACCCTTCAGGTATGCCCGGCTCGGCAGTGTGAATTGCGCTTGAGATCGCACTGCGCCAGGAAGAGTCAGGGTGATCAATGCCAGGGAAGGTTAACTGAACAACGCTCCAGTTCCTGGCAGTCGTAGGATTTTCAATGGGTAAGCAGTTTACGCACGACCGCATTCTGGTGGTGGATGATTTTTCCAATATGCGCACCGCCCTGCGTCGCATGCTCCATGAGTTGGGTGAAGATAATGTGGATGTTGCGGTGGATGGCGAGGAAGCCATCAAACGCATGAAGAAACAGACCTACGATATCATTCTTTGTGATGACAATCTGGGTGCCGGTAAGGATGGCCAGCAAGTGCTTGAAGAAGCCCAGGCATCGGGCATTTTACCCGCTTCTTCCATTTTTGTAATGATTACTGCTGAAACCACCCGTACCTTTGTACTGGGTGCCCTGGAACACGCCCCTGATGATTATGTAACCAAACCCTTTACCAAGGAATTACTGCTGTTCCGACTGAAAAAAGCCAATGATCGCAACCTGGCACTACGGGAAATCCATCAATGCATGGAAAAGCAGGAATGGGAAGTGGCAAGGGACCTTTGTGTGGAGCGTCTCAAAGAAAAGAGTAAATATACGCTGGATTATTTACGCCTGCTTTCGCAGATGTATTTACACACACAGGAATATGCCAAGGCCCAGACAAGTTTTGAACGGGTATTGGCCAGCTGTGATCTACCCTGGGCCCGTGCCGGCCTGGCAAAAGCCTGGGCACTGAGTGGCGAACATGAACGCGCAGTGCGGCAGTTGCGCGAATTACTGGCGGGAAACGCATATTATCTCGAAGCCTATGATTGGTTGGCGCGCA
>CBDUNQ010000273.1:0-4063 GCA_965368625.1 uncultured Gammaproteobacteria bacterium | reverse complement strand
AATTCTGCGCAATGTCATTCGCCAGCGCTGGAGCCAGCGCCTGGTGTATCTTTATGGCCAGTATGCCGGTAACGAAAGCATGCAACGTCTGGAGGAAGCGGAATCCTGGCTGCGATCCCATGAAAAAGACCCGGTGCTCTTGCTTACCCTGGGCCGCCTTTGTGTAGCCAACCAGCTCTGGGGCAAGGCGCGCTCTTACCTGGAAGCCAGTGTGCATATCACGCCAACGGTGGAAACCTATCAGGTGCTGGGTACCCTGCTGGAACGGCTGGAAGAACCGGACAAGGCCATGATCTGCTATCGCCATGGTATGGCCCTGGCCGCGGGTGTACCGACCATTGGCAAGCGCGGCTCCGATGTGCTGGCGGGGCCGAGCAGCAAGGAACTGGAGTCAGACTCCGACTCACCTGTGGCGGTGAATCCCGAACCTGCCGCCTGAGTATGCTGGGTATATGGATTCGTCTGAACGCCTGGTCATGAGCCAGGGCCTGTTACACTACGCTGATTGATTGAATTACGCCTGTCATTGCGAGCCGAGTAGCGGCGCGGCAATCTCCATAATTCGGCAGCGGGCTGTCGGTTCCTCTTCCGACTTGCAGCCGCCGTAATGAGATTGCTTCGCTTCGCTCGCAATGACATTACTTTTTTACACAATACCCCGCTCATCCAGATCCAGATGCCTCGCAATGACCAATTACCCCGGATTCCCCTGGGTTATGAGTTGTCATAATTCCTCATGATTCCCGGTAAATGTCTTTTTGTCCATGGGAAATCCATGTACTGTTACTGTTCATGATTCTATCAGTGGGGGGTATTTGGAGTTGAAAGCCATTAAAGAGTTTTTGCGTCTTGAAGCCTCGTCGGGGATTCTGCTGTTTATCGCTGCAGTGCTTGCCATCATCGTGGAAAATTCAGCGCTGAAAAGTCTTTATGACTCGCTTTTGCTGGTGCCCGTAGCGGTGATCGTAGGCGATTTTGAAATCGCCAAGCCCATGCTGTTATGGATCAATGATGGCTTGATGGCAATTTTCTTCTTTCTCATCGGTCTTGAGATCAAGCGGGAAGTCCTGGCTGGGGAGCTGTCGGAACCTTCACGAATCGTGTTGCCGATTATTGCCGCTGTGGGTGGCATGCTGGTGCCGGCGGTCATTTATTCCGTGATCAACTGGGAAGATCCCATTGCCATGCAGGGCTGGGCCATACCATCGGCTACGGATATCGCCTTTGCCCTGGCGGTATTCGCTCTGCTTGGTAACCGCGTGCCCTATACCTTGAAGCTCTTTCTGATGACGTTGGCCATCGCCGATGACCTGGGTGCCATTGTCATCATCGCTTTATTCTATACCGCGGACCTGTCTCTGGACTCCCTGATCGTGGCCAGCGGGGCCATCGCTTTCCTGTTTATTATGAATCGCAGGGGGGTTCTGTCCCTTGCCCCGTATCTCCTGGTGGCGCTGGTGCTTTGGGTGGCCGTGTTGAAGTCCGGTGTGCATGCGACGCTGGCGGGGGTGGTGGCGGCCCTCTTTATTCCCTTGAAAAAAGCGCCCGGGGACGACAATACCCTGCTGGAACGCCTGGAGCATGATCTGCATCCAGCCGTGGTGTATGGCATTCTGCCCATCTTTGCCTTTGCCAATACCGGTATTTCCTTTGAGGGCCTGAGCCTGGAATCCCTGCTCCATCCGGTACCTCTTGGTATCTGCCTTGGGTTGGTGATCGGTAACCAGGTGGGGGTGTTCGGGTTTTCCTGGGTGGCCATAAAGCTTGGTTTGGCCGAGCTGCCCAAGGGGTCGAGCTGGTTACAGCTTTATGGGGTTTCCATGCTTTGTGGTATCGGCTTTACCATGAGTCTGTTCATCAGCTCCCTGGCCTTTCAGGCCGGTGGTGGTGAGCTGGGTGTGGATGACCGGTTGGGCATCATGGTGGGTTCCATGATATCGGCCATAGCGGGTTATCTGGTGTTGCGCTTGGCGGCAAATTCGTCGTCGGCGCCGCGGACCGTTCAGTCTGAACAGGAACCGGGGTAAATCACTCAGGGGAAGCCCGAGGTATACGCGCGGGGTGCAGGCATGCCATGGGTGGCATGTGGTCTGGTTTCGCTGAAGGTGATTCTCATGAGCAGTGCAAAAGAAATCGGTAACCTGATCATCAAGCAGGTAGAGAATCTGGGCTTGGTGATTATTTCCATTGCCACCCTGATTGCCTTTGGCTTTGAGGTATCGGCCATGATCAGCGCCAGGCTGGTAACGCTGGCAGATTTATTACTGCTGTTTATCTATCTGGAAGTGCTCACCATGGTGGGCATCTATCTCAACTCGGGCAAGCTGCCGGTGCGAATGCCTTTGTATATTGCCATGGTGGCCCTGGCCCGCTATCTGATTCTCGATATGAAAAACCTGGATACCTGGCGCATGCTGGGTATTGCAGGAGCCGCATTGCTCATTGCGGTGGCGATTCTGGTCATTCGCTATGGGCATACCCGTTTTCCCTATAAGGAAACCGAGTAGCCACCCGGGTCAGGGTTGAGCGGTTTTTTCCGGGTTGTCCGCCGCATACTCAAAGGCATCGGAAAACATATGCTCTTCGCTCAGGCCATGCTCCAGAAAGGCATCCCGCGCCGCGGTGCACATGGCAGGCGGACCGGCGAAATAGGCGTCGAAGCCGCTCAGGTCCGGGTAGTGGCGTAATACCGATTCCACTACCGTGCCGGTTTCCCCGCTCCAGGCATCATCGGCCATGGGTTCGGAAAGCACCGGGGTGTATTGCAGATGCTCATGGTTTCGGGCCCATTGGGACGGCAGGGCATCCATGTACAGATCCCTCAGGGCGCGTACCCCCCAGAACAAATGCATGGGTCGCTGATTGCCATGGTGCAGGGCGTGCTCGACGATCCCTTTCAGCGGGGCAAAACCAGTGCCGCCGCCGATCAGCAGGATGGGCCGATCCGAGGCTTCACGCAGGTAAAAATTACCAAAAGGGCCTTCGATGCGCAGCATGGCCTTGGCCTTCATGCTGGCGAATACATGATCCGTGAAGGTGCCGCCATCCACATGACGGATATGCAATTCGATGAATTCATCTTCATGGGGGGCATTGGCGATGGAAAATGCCCGCCGTCGGCCATCCTTCAACAGGATCTCGATATACTGGCCCGCCAGGAACTGCAGGCGTTCAGTGGCGGGCAGCTTGAGCTTGATGACCATGACATCATGGGCGGCCTGGTGCAGATCTTCCGCACGGCAGGGAAGCGTTTTGACCTGGATTTCCTGTTCGGTTTTGATTTCACGTACCTCAATCATCATGTCACTGTCGGGAATGGCCTGGCAAAACAGGGCGTGTCCACAGGCCGCGGCGGTTTCATCCAGCCCCGGCGGCAAGTCACCATAAGCGTAGTGGAACTGGCCACTGAGCACCCTGCCCCGGCAATGCCCGCAGCTCCCATTGCGGCAACCATAGGGTATCACCAGGTTTTCGCGCAGGGCTGCCGCCAGCAGGGTTTCCCCCGGGCGCACGCTGCAGGTGTGGCCACTGGGTTGTATTTGCACCCGAAGGCTCATTCTGCTGCTTCCATTATCAAAAGATGTTAATTTTCGCTGATTTATCCGGGGAGATAAACCGTTGAACACTGTGTTAATCATTGGTTGCGGCGATATTGGCCGGCGGGTTGGGCAACAGGTGCGGGAACAGGGGCATGAGGTCACCGGTCTGGTGCGTAGCGCGGAAAGTGCCCGGCAGCTGGAACCGCTGGGTATTCGGGCCCTGCAGGCCGACCTGGACCAGCCCCTGCCCCCCCTGTCCGCCGGGGGCAGCGACCTCTATTATTTTGCGCCGCCCCCCACCCAGGGGGTGACGGATCCGCGCATGGAGGCGGTATTGGCTGCACTGGACACCGGTTTGCCACGTAAACTGGTCTATATCAGCACCAGTGCCGTTTATGGGGATTGCCAGGGGGCCTGGATCGATGAAGCAGCGCCACTGCAACCGCAAACCGACCGCGGCAAGCGTCGTCTGGCGGCGGAACAGGCACTGCTGGAGTGGCAGCGGCGCACTGCGGTACCGGTAG
>CBDUNQ010000272.1:0-4063 GCA_965368625.1 uncultured Gammaproteobacteria bacterium | reverse complement strand
GACTTGAGCACATCTCCCACAATGTCTTCCAGGTCATGAGCCTTGCCCGCTTCCGGCTGTAGTTGCTCGATCATGGTTTGCAGATTGCCGATGGTGGATTGTTGGTTATCCACCATACCCTTCAGCTTATCCAGTTCCTCGGGACTGTGGCCCGCGCCGGAGGTATCACCCTCTTCCGTGGCATGTTTCAGGCGGTCATTTTCCTGCTCCAGCACTTCTATACAATAGAACAGTTCCGCCGTCTGCTTTTCAAAGGCATCCAACTGACCCATGATGGATTCCAGATCGGCAATTTCACCCTCGCGGTTTTCCAGCTCGGCGCGTAGCTTTTTCATGGAATCCTGCTGATGGCCTATGAGATTTCGCAGGCGCGCTACTTCTTTTTCGTGCTCTTCACTATCCATCCCGCCCGTATCTACTTCATCCGGAGCCGGTGCAGACACTTCTTCCACCACGGTCTCCGTGATCACTTGCGCTGGTGGCCGGTATTGTTCAATAAGCGCTGCAAATCCCTGATCCAATGCCGCCTGACTGGTTTCGGAATCGCTTGCCTGCTCCAGCACTTCCAACTCCAATTCCAGAAACTGCTGACGGGCACGCATCCAGTCAGGTGGCTCTCCAGCTTCTTTATGCTGATCTATGAATGCTTTGGTTTTGATGATTTCATCGCGCAGGAAAACATCATAGCCCAGTGCATCCTGTTCCTTCTCAAGTTCCTGTACCCGTTTTTCCATGGAGGAAGCCAGCGCAGCCTTCCTGGAATGGCTGCGACCGCGCAGCCAGAACCATAGGGTAAGAAGGACTAATACCAGGAAGCCTTCCAGGACCAGCAACAATTCCAGTAAGCCAAGTGTAATCATGGGCGATTATTCCGTTCGCGTTCCCGGTATTATGGATTGAGGGCGGCTACTCCAGCTCATCCCCGGCATCATCAGCGGTCGCTTCCAATGCCTTCTTTTTACGACGGGATAGGAACCACCAGACACCTCCACCGATGAGGCCCAGCAGCAGATTCACCCCGAAAAATACGCCAAGAATCATCCCCAGGTTGGAACCCTCTTCTTGCGCAGGCTCTGCGGGTTCTTCAATCACTTCTTCCATCACCGGTGGTGGCTCCGGTGGTGGCTCTGGAACCGGTTCGGGCTCAGGTTTGGGCTCAGGCTCCGGTGCCGGCTCGGGTACCGGTTCTGGCACCGGCTCCGCCACAGGTGGTGCTACGGGGGCTTCCGGAACCAGCACATTGAAAAAGGCGGTTTTTGAGCGTTCAAAGGTTTCCCCGCGTGCGGTCACCTTGAGGCTGTGCTCACCTTTTTTCCGGAAGGTCAACACATTACTGTAGATGCTGTCGGCGACTACGCGATCCCCGTATTCCCCCATATCCAGCAATGGGAATGGATCGGAAACCGCGCCATCCGGTTCGGTGATTTCAATAAAGAACTGGGTGTTGGTCAGCACGGCTTCTGCAGTGAGAATCTTGCCATCCTTTTCCAGCCAGCTTTCAATGGCGGTTTCTTCCCCGGCAGGCACATCACCGCTTTTCAGATTGGTATTCATGGAAAGGTTGGTGACAATATAAGCACGGTTGTTTCCGGCACTGAACAGTAGTTTCCAGCGCCCCTGCTCAGGCTCACGCACCGTGATCATGTCAAAATTATCCGACATGAACCATTTCAGTTTATCCCCGGCATCGGCGGCAGAGATGCGTTTTCCTGACGGGGTTTCCAGAAATATCTGTACATCGGAGCGCTCTTTGGAGGCAACGATGGTTACTTCTTCAATAGAATTGTCGACAATAAATTCACCGCCTTCCATGGGCAGCATATCCGGCGATTTCGCACTCTCGAAAATAGTACTGAAGACATCGTGAAGATCCCGGTCTGATTTTGCCAGCCGATACAGGGCCCCGGTATTTTCCGACAGGGCACGAAGCAACTCGGTATCCGAAGCTTCGGTAAAGGCAATACTGTATACCTTGATATTCTCATCTTGCAGTTGCTGCAGCACTTCACCCCGCACCTGCTGGGTGAGTTGATGATTTTCAAAGTCATCACCCACATCCATGCGTCCATCCGACATGAGAATGAGCATCTGTTCCCGCTTGGGGTCACCCTGACGCCGAAGCATTTCCCGGCCTTTCAGCAGGGCGGCATGAAGATTGGTATAAATTCCCTTGGAGGAAACCCGGTCTGCATAGGTAAGCGCCTTCTCCTGCATCTCCCCCTTGAGATGGCTGAGATGAAGTACCGGATAACCGGCATCACTGAAACTGATCAAGCCTACACGGTCTTCCTCTCCCAGCAGTGACATGAAAAGCTTGGCTGCCGGCACGCGCAATTTCTTGGGGTCATTCTTCAACATGCTGCCAGAGCTATCCATAATCAGCACGGCATCGATACCCGCTGGCTTGCTTTCCTTGCCCGGCTCCGAAGCCGCCCACAGAGAAGCGCTGAAGATGACTAACAGCAGCCATACTCCCAGGTGCAGCCAGGCGCGCAGGGGGGCTCTGCCCGTGAATGAAGACAAGTAGGAAATCTGTGCGCGCGGCGTACGCTGATGAAAGGTCCGGTTCATGCCTGGATATCCTTATAAGCAATTGTTATTCAATGCCATTTCCGCATTCACCCCTGGATCGGATAAAAACGAAGCGATGCTACTGATCCTGTATCGACCATTGCTAGAACTAATTTAGATTCAGGCGCTTATTTGCCAATTCTAGTCTGTATTTGTGGCTTGCATGAAATCCTACGCCAGCATCCAACTGACCGGCATTACGCCATGGCAGGGTCAGTCAATGAGGTATACCCGCTCTTCCAGCCGGGTAAGGCCGCGCGCCTGGAAGCGCGGGTTTTGCTGCAGAATGGAGGATTGCAACAGCTTTGTCACTCGACGGGGAGGTGTAAAAAGATCAGCCACCCCGGCATCTCCGACGGCAAAGGGAGGCCCCGTCATTTCTGCCTGGGGATAATCAAGTGTCACCAACAAGACCGGCACCCCTGAGGGGATTACACCGGTCATGTGAGCCACATAGCGTGCGCGTAGCTCTTCCGGCAGGGCAATGAGTGAGGCACGATCGTAAACGGCAGACACCTGGGAAAGCTGGGTTGCCGTGGTATCAAAAAAATCCCCACAGTGTATTTCAATGCCTTCCGACTGATAGATGACAAAGGAACCCGCGCGGCTCACGGTGTGGGCAATTTCATGCTCATCAAAAAAGGCCTGTGCGGCAATGGCACTCAACTCCACTCCGAGTATCCGAAAGCCCCGTTCTCGCAACCACAGCATATCCCGTGTTTTTCCACACAAGGGTACAAATACCTGCTGGCCGGGCTTCAGCTGAAGGCGCTCCCAGAATTGTTGCAAATACGGATTTACTTCATCCTGGTGAAAACCGATTTCATCATTTTGCCAGCGTTCATGCCAAAAACGGGGCTCCATACCTGCCATCCTGTTGTGTGTTCGTTATCCGCTACATTGATCCGGCAAGCATCCTGCTCAGGATGCCTGTTTTTTCACCATTACCCGGTTTCGCCCACTGCTTTTGGCAAGAACAGGGATTCATTCGCCCAGCATGCCTGCATAGCACTTGTTGCTTTTGAAAGTTGAGCACAGAATAGCTGAGTTCATTCACTTGCTGATCAAATACACCATGATTGAGCAATTAAGGAAAGGCGGCTCATATTACGGAGGTAGGTGTAATTCCGGTAAAAGAGCCAGCCCACGGCCAGTAATGTAAGCAACAATACACCAAGAAAATGATGGCAATCCACACAGGAAGCAGTCGAGGCCAGACCGGCAGGAAGCATATTACAGTATCAATGACGTAAGTACTGATCAGGGTTTCCAGGCACCAGAATCGGCGCGGCAATCTCCGCGGGCTGGCAAAATAGGTTACCGGGATCAATTATTCCGGTGCCAAGGCGAGGAGATTGCTTAACTTCGTTCGCAATGACGCGGTTGTTAGTGATAACTCACACCTTTCCACCATCAATCCGGCGTGCATCGACCCGAAGGGTGAGGTACGCATAATGTGACCAGATCGTGCGGAGCACGATGGGGAATCCCT
>CBDUNQ010000271.1:0-4069 GCA_965368625.1 uncultured Gammaproteobacteria bacterium | reverse complement strand
TGCGTGGAAATTGCTCTTTCACCATCTCCACTTTTACTTGGTTCTCTGAAAGATTCGGGTAGTGCAGTTTCGCTTTTTGTAATCGCTTTTTGGCCTGTTCGGTCGAGCGCCGCTTTTCTCCTGTGAGCATGTTTTTATTAATGCGTACGTAGAAGGTATCGGCATTCCGAGCGGAAATCTGTTCTTGGAAAGCCGCAAGACAGGCAGCTCGTAGCGCGCTATCCTGATCGATAAAGAATCGGAGTTTCTCCGCGCCCTGCAGCAGATCTCGCAGCAGGAAGTAATGGCCGTAAGCCGTATAGTCGAGATGAGTCTGCATGCCCTTGATGGGCAGTTTTACTTCCTCATCCACATCATCGGTTTTTTCAACCTCGGTACGCACATTGGCGTCACCATAGGTCTTGGTGATTTCCGCAATAAGCGTGGTTGCAATCTCTTTACGGTCTTTTTGAGGAGCGTCCATCAGGTGCTTCTCGTAATCGCCCAGCAACCAAAGGCGCGCATATCTCCTGAACGGAAATTGCTGATCATATTCGCCAAGCTCTAGCGCTTCCGCTTCAATCTCATTCGGGTTCATGCTGGGATCAAAATTCAGATTCATGCCCAGCACATAACCTGATGACTTCTCGGCGGTTCCGATGGAGGTTAATTGCACCGTCCGTTTATCCCGGCGCATGGTCCAGTTCACCATATAATCCTGCCGATCGGTGCTCAGATAGAGTCGGTCGAAGCGCATGTTGCGCAGTTGCCGTTCGCGCTCTCCAACAAATTTCATGCACTGCTGATGGATGAAGTCTATTTTCCAATACAGCGTACCCATCCCAATATCTGCAATCTCGCAGATACGCCGGAATGGCGTCTTATTCATGAGGAGCTTGAATACCTGCTTATTCTTGTGAGGCGCCTTTTGGCGATTGGTCGAGGAGCCGACTGAAAAGGTTTTCTGACACGCCTTACAGCGGTATCTGGAAGAGCCTGACTTTGTTTTACCAAAGCGCTGGTATTGCTTTGGATGGGTGATAACCCCGAGCTCATGGTTACTGCAGCTTGGCTCTGGACAGGCCGGTTCAGGAGAAGGCTGTAGATACGCTGAGAGCCTATTTAGCTCTTCAGAAATAGCGAGATTGCTTTTGAGTGGAGGATATTCGTTACAGGCTTTGCAGTTGATAACAGGGTAGTTCTTGCCGCCACCAACTATCGTGTAGTTATCTCGCTGTTTGGTCTTAGATTTTTGATCGATAGAAGGTGTATTTTGACTTGCAGACACCCCGTAATTCTGGCAAGTTGGGTTCTTGCAAAAATTCACCTGAATGCCGTTTATTTCTAACGGTATCCGGGGCTTAGTCCTTCCCGAAGATTTCTTCTGCAAAGCAAACTCCCCACCCTCCTAGCAAGGGCGGGGAGTATAGCTATTTGGCCGTTAGAGTTTCAACACCTTTGTGGAACGGCTGGGGCCTATAGGCCCCTTTTTTCCGATAAATGAGAGACTTACTCGCTGGCTACCGCCTTCATGCTTAAACGGATGCGGCCCTGCTTATCCACTTCCAGCACCTTGACCTTGACGATTTCGCCTTCGCTCAATTTATCGCTGACATTCTGTACACGCTCTTCAGAAATCTGGGAAATGTGCACCAGACCATCCTTACCGGGCAGAATGGTAACGAAGGCACCAAAGTCCATGAGTTTGGCTACCTTGCCTTCATACACGCCACCCACTTCCACATCGGCAGTGAGTTGCTCGATGCGGCGGCGGGCTTCTTCGCCGGCAGCAGCATCCACAGAGGCCACCTTCACCATACCGGTGTCATCGATATCGATACTGGCGCCCGTTTCTTCGGTGAGGGCACGGATGGTCGCTCCGCCTTTGCCGATTACATCGCGAATGCGGTCAGGATTGATCTTGAAGGTGATATAGCGTGGCGCAAAGTCGGACATTTCCGTGCGCGGAGCCGATATGACCTTGTTCATTTCACCCAGGATATGAATCCGGGCTTCGTGGGCCTGGGCCAGTGCCTTATCCATGATTTCACGGGTGATACCCATGATCTTGATATCCATTTGCAGCGCGGTCACCCCTTCGTTGGTGCCCGCCACTTTGAAGTCCATGTCACCCAGGTGATCTTCATCACCCATGATATCGGTGAGCACGGCATAGCGGTCGCCTTCCTTGATCAGACCCATGGCAACACCGGCCACTGGTGCCTTCAGCGGCACGCCGGCATCCATCATGGAGAGACTGCTGCCACAGACGGATGCCATGGAACTGGAACCATTGGATTCCGTGATTTCCGAAACCACGCGCACCGTATAGGGGAAGTTTTCGGTAGTGGGCATCACGGCCGCCACCCCGCGTTTCGCCAACCGGCCGTGGCCAATTTCGCGCCGCTTGGGGCTACCTACACGACCGGTTTCCCCTACGCAGAAGGGAGGGAAGTTGTAATGCAACATGAAGGGCTCTTTGCGCTCCCCCTGCAGTGCATCGATAATCTGTGCATCTCGAGTGGTACCCAGCGTAGTAACCACCAGTGCCTGGGTTTCTCCACGGGTAAACAGTGCTGAACCATGGGTGCGTGGTAATACGCCGGTGCGTACCGTGATTGGGCGCACCGTGGCGGTATCCCGGCCATCAATACGCGGCTTGCCTTCGAGTATGCGGCCACGCACAATTTTCTTTTCCAGTTTCTCGGTAGCGCCGCTGACTTCTTCGCCACTGAAACCGGTGGCGTCAGTGGCCAGTTCGGTCACCAGTTGATCGCGAATGCTGTTCAACCGGGTGTAGCGTTCCTGTTTATCGGCAATCTGATAGGCTTCGGTGAGGCTGGCTTCACCCGCCTTGGCAACGGCATCGGCCAGGGCATCGTTGGCTACCGGTGGCGTCCACTCCATGACCGCACTATTGACTTCGGCCTTGAGCTCTTCAATGGCCTTGATCACTACCTGGAATTGTTCATGACCGTACATCACGGAGCCCAGCATGACTTCTTCCGGCAATTCCTTGGCTTCCGATTCCACCATCAATACCGCATCGCTGGTTCCGGCAACCACCAGATCCAGCTGCGACTCCTTGAGCTGTGTCATACTGGGATTGAGTACATAATTTCCGTCAATGTATCCCACGCGAGCTGCACCCACCGGACCGCTGAAGGGCAGGCCGGAAATAGAGGTGGCGGCAGAAGCACCGATCAATGCAGCAATATCCGGATCGATTTCGGGATCGAGAGAGATAACCGTGGCAATGATTTGTACTTCGTTTTTGAAGCCCTTGGGAAACAGGGGACGGATGGGGCGATCGATCAACCGGGAAACCAGTGTCTCGTTTTCACTGGGACGTCCTTCGCGCCGAAAGAAGCCGCCGGGAATCTTGCCTGCAGCATAGGTGCGTTCCTGATAATCCACCGTCAGCGGAAAGAAGTCGCGCCCCTCGATGCCTTTGCTCAATCCTACGGTGGTCACCATTACCGCCGTGTCACCCATGCTGACTATGACTGCACCGCTGGCCTGGCGTGCAATTTCACCCGTTTCAATGGTTACCGTATGTTCACCGTACTGAAAGGTCTTTTTGATGGGATTCACTGGTGTGTCCTTGGCGTATAGATGTGTAGGTTACGAGAGTTGGTTGAGCGAAGGTTTAGCGACGCAGACCCAGACGACCGATCAGTTCCTGATAGCGAGTGGCATCTTTCTTCTTCAGGTAGTCCAGCAGCTTGCGGCGACTACTGACCATGCGCAGCAAACCCTGACGGGAATGATGGTCGTGCTTGTGGGTACTGAAGTGTTCCGTCAGGCTTTGGATATTGGCGGAAAGCAGGGCCACCTGCACTTCCGGAGAACCGGTATCACCGGTGCCCCGCTGGTAATCCTTCACAATCTGACTTTTCTGTTCTGCATTCAACATCTCGATAGACTCCCGAAATCGTTACTAAATTAATAAGGCGTGTATTCTAACTGCCCACCCCACTGGTCACAAGCAAAATGCGGCGGATTTCAGGCGGTTTTCATCAATCGGCGCGGGGCAACCCGCCCATCCTCGAGGATCTCCCCCATGCCCAGGAAGGTACTTTCTCCCTCA
>CBDUNQ010000270.1:0-4069 GCA_965368625.1 uncultured Gammaproteobacteria bacterium | reverse complement strand
CCCTCGCCCTGGGTTATCAACACGCCGTTTCCAGCCTGCTTTCGCAACAGCAGCCCAGCACAGCCACATCGAATCAGGCACTCGATCAAGCCTTGGGTGGTGTAATTTACTGCCGCAGTAATGAGATTTACAGTAGCTTCTGTATCCACGAAGCCGTTCCTGTGGGTAGCTGGGGCCGTTTACATAGTGCCTACCGTATATGCGAATCCCTTCGTCTTTTGCAAAAGCCAGTAGCGCTGGATGAGCAGCGTGCAAGCATCGATCAGTGGTACAAACGCATTGTTTTGCTGGCATTGTCCGAGCCGTATCAAATCACTGCCACGGATATCCAGCGCCTTCTCGGTCATTTGAAGACCTGGGGGGAATTGTGCCATCTGGAAACGGTTACCACCCAATCGGCTGCCGACCAATGTTATCTGGAGCTTGAGTCCGACACCCCGCCCCGGCGGCTCCGCTCACGGGAACGCTGGAATAATATACGCCCGCTGGAAGGACGCATCATAAAAGTGGATCTACTGATCCAACACTTGAATCATGCCGTCACACAAGCACTCCATTGCAATAAAGATCACCAGAAAAATAAGCTGGAAACGCGTATCGAGCGCGACTTTCTGTTGCGTGTTCTGGGCATCTGGGATCAACGTAAAGATCGCATTGCACCACGCATAGAAGAAGAAGGAAGCATCCAGTTGGCCATGGGCCTCACCGCCATTCACCAGTTACTACTACCCAGGAAGGACAAGGAAACCAGAGAGGAAACGAAACCTTCTGCCGCCCCGAGCCTGCACCTGATGGAAGTGGATGAAATCGAATTACTCACCAAGGGGATCATTACTGCCATCGGTGAAGAACCCTATGCAGACAAACCGGTACAAACGGCTGCCCCGGAAACATCCAGCACTACTGGCACGGTAAAAGCGCTCAGCAGTGAATGGTATATTAAAGACCGATCCTCAACGGGCCTGTCACTGGAATGTTCCAGGGACAGCTGCCGCATTACTGCCACTAATGAAGAAGCCCCTCAGCGGCTGACCATGGAAACCGTTGCCAGTATACGGGTGGGAGACCTGGTGGCTTATCGAAGTTCACAGGAAAGCCAGGCTCCCTGGCAAATCGGTGATATCCGCTGGCTGGTGCGCAAGGAAAGCAAGCGCACCTCACTGGGCATACGCAACCTGGGTGACAAGGCCACCGCGGCACGGGTGAGTGGCCTCTACGGTGTGGGCAAAGGCAGCCAGGAAATTCCTGCGCTATTACTTCATAATCCGGAAGCCAAACAGCAACGGCTGCAAATCCTTCTGTCCAGTGGCATCTATGACGTGGGATCCATACTGGAAATACAGCTCAATACAGAGAAGAAACAAGTACGCCTCACCCGCCTGCTGGATACCACCCCCTGTTTCAACCTGTTCGAATATCGATTACCCGAGTGAACCCCTGATTCATTGTCATTACGAAATGCCTTGACCCGCATGAGTAAGGTATTCATGTAAAAAGCAGTCGTCATTGCGAGCGAAGCGCGGCAATCTCCCTGGGTTGGCAATCACTCTCCCGAAACCGGAAAGGCAGATGCCGAATGCAGGAGATTGCTTCACTTCGTTCGCAATGACAAGTTCTTCCTTGACCTGCAGGGTACGGTGTTCCTATATACAAACCACTATCATCCCGGCGTGCCTCGACACGCAGGGTAAGGTATTCATGAAAAGAAGCCACCGTCATCCCGGCGCCAGGCCGGTATCCCGTAAACTTACTGCCAACATCATGAGATACCGGCCTTCGCCGGTATGACGTGAAATAAAATGGTCGCCTTGCCCCGAATGAGTACGGTATTCATAAGGAGATATTATCCATCCAGCTGCGCCCGCACCTCCGTGAGTTCTTCTGTGTCAGCGGGGGATGGTTCGGGATACAACCGGGTTAATTGGCGTACGCCCTTCACAATTTGCCGGGCCATGCGCCGTTGCTGATTCATCTGTTCCAGGTGATCGGTAAGCACAGCCACTTCCACCCTGCCTAGGGTGGCGGCTTCCAGCAGATCTTCCTTGGTATCCTGGTAACGCAGATTCAATGTTTCCATATGTTCATCGCACTGAGCCATGGAAAAGGCTTCATGACCCATATCCGTGGCTTCCAGTACGGCGGAAATCTGCCCATGAAAGGCGGTCAACTGTTGCACAGCCCGCTCATCGCTTAGTTCTGTCAGGAGGAGCTGGTGTCTTGCCGTATGTTCAGCCAGCTCTCCTGCGGTAACAAAATACTGGGTGGCACGCAGTGCAATGGGCAGTTCCTGGGTCAATTCAGGTGATAATTTCCCGCGCTCTATCTGCGCCACAAATTGGCCTATCGCGACACTCAATGATTCAAGAATCCGCAAATCATCCAGAATCCTGCGGCCCATGCCATGCTCTACACTCAAAGCCGCCCGGCATACCCGGCGTGCTATTTGCGCCATACGGCCCAGTTCCATGGCCAGGGCATTGATGGCCAGGGAAGGTGAAGCGGCCACGTTCTGGTCAAGATAGCGGGGCTTCCCTTCGATTTCTTCCGCGCTGCGAAAGCGCCGCTCGAGAATCGCGGCCAACCGGCGGGCAAAGGGCAGCATCAACAGTACTCCGAGCACATTGAATACGGTATGAAACAGGGCCAGACTGACTGCCGGCATACTCTCCAGACCGAGCACCAGTTCCGCTTCATGCACCAGCCATAACAGCCCCGGCAGCAATATAATGGCCACTATCCCGGTGAGCACATTAAACAAAATATGCGCCGCCGCCACCCGTTTGGCATTGGAAGTGGCACCAATCACCGACAGCGCCGCAGTGGAAGTGGTTCCCACATTGGCACCCACCACCATCGCCGCGGCTGCCGCCAGGGAAAGTATGCCTCCGGTGGCGGCGGTAAGAATCATGGCGATGGCGGCACTGGAGGATTGGGTCACCAGCGTCATTAAAAAGCCAGCTCCCACAAACAGGAACATGGGCAGTATTCCTTCACTGGGTAAACGTTGCAGATCCAGTGTGGTTGCCATGGATTCAAAGGCCGTAGCCAATACCTGAATTCCGATAAAGAACAAGCCGAAGCCGGTCAGTGCTTCCCCCAGTGAACCGCGCCGCATACCCGGACCGGTAAGCCGCAACAACATGCCGATACCGATCAGCGGCAGCGCAAAGGCTTCCAGCTTCAATTTGAAGCCCACGGCGGCCACCAGCCAACCAGTCATGGTGGTACCCACATTGGCACCGAATACCACCCCCATGGCCTGATACAAACTCAGAATCCCCGCATTAACAAAGCCGATGGTGGCAATGGTGACGGCACTGGAAGATTGCACCAGACCGGTGATCAGGATACCGGAAAGGATTCCGCGCATCGGTGTGCGGGTCCAGCGAGCCAGGATGGTACGCAGATTATTACCCGTGGCCCCCTTCAAGCCTTCACTGATCATGTGCACCGCAAGCAAAAACAGGCCCAGACCACCCAGACCGGACCCTGCTGCGATCAATGGATTATCCAAGTGCGACTACCCTCCTCATTATTCAGCGTTACTTCACATAGCAACATAATCGTTTCAGCACCGGTAAACAATGGTGGTCACCTTCATTAGCCAGCCATCTGATCCAACGTCAGGCCGATACGGCACTCGTACAAGGCCATTCCATCAAAACTGGTCACACCATTTTTATCGAACCGTGACCCTGCCGGCGGAAATGGACATCACCGATGTCAAGGCCAAGTTCAAAAACGGGGTGATGGAACTGGTGTTACCCAAAATAAAGAGCAGGCAACGGAAGAAAGTGAACATCAAAATCCATTGATTTTGATTGCCTGGACTGACGTTGCCCTCAAGGACTCAGTCCAGGCGTTTACCCGCCAGGCTGATTTCCTTGTCGGTACGGGTTTCCAGTTTCAGGTAACTGAGCAAGCGTACACTGCCCTCAGCATGGAGCATGGCATGCAGCTCACCCACCACCTGCAGAATTTCATCCAGCTCCCCTTCGATATTGGTTCCGGAGGCGTGAGTCTCGATAATAAAATCATGTACCCGTAGCAAGTCCACCACCAGGCTGAT